>DATBUF010000174.1:0-4469 GCA_036516435.1 Pontibacter sp. | reverse complement strand
ATTACACCACCCTCGCCGCCAAGCTTCACCAGCTTTTTCATTACTACTTCATCAGCGGCCTTTTTAAGTGAGTACTTTTTATATTCCATCAGTGCGGCAATATCATGCGCCACCACCGAACGGATAAAGTACTCTCCATGCCCTGTAGCAGAAACAGCACAAGTATTGTTGTCGGCATACGTTCCTGCCCCAATAATCGGCACATCGCCTACACGGCCGTATCGCTTGTTGGTCATACCACCAGTAGAGGTTGCGGCTGCCAGGTTTCCGTGTGCATCCAGCGCTACAGCGCCAACTGTACCAAACTTCTCGCCTTCTACAAAAATATTCTCGGCGCTGCTGGTGCCCGTGCTATCGTGGTCCAGCTGCGTTTTCTCTCCTTCTTTTTCCTTTAGCTTCTGTAGTTGCTGGTAGCGCGTCTCTGTTCTGAAGTATGACGGATCTACGATCTCCAGCCCCTTCTCCTTTGCAAACTTCTCAGCACCAGCCCCGATCAGCATAACGTGTTCTGATTTCTCCATAACGGCACGCGCTGCACTAATCGGGTTGCGCACGGTGGTAAGGCTGGCTACAGCACCTGCTTTACCGGTCTTGCCATCCATAATGGCGGCATCAAGTTCGTTTTTGCCCTCGTTCGTAAACACAGCACCTTTGCCGGCATTAAATAAGGGTGAGTCTTCCATTACGCGCACAGTAGCTTCTACAGCGTCCAGACTAGAGCCTCCTTTTTCCAGTATCGCATAACCTGTTTTCAGTGCCTGGTTTAGCACCTCTTTGTAGGCTTTTTCTTTCTCCGGTGTCATGTTAGCTTTGGTAATGGTGCCAGCTCCGCCATGTATTACCAAGGTAATTTTAGAGTAGTCAGGTTTGGTCTGTGCTACGCTGGCCAGTGCCATTAACAAGAACAGGCAGCAAAAGTATAGTTGTTTTTTCATGATTAAATTAGGTGAGGATATAGGTACTAAAGTTATTCTTTTTTACGGGAACAAGAAACTGATGCGCAGCAGGAGGTATAAGCCTACCCGGGTTACCCAAAGGTACAGCGCCGCAAACCAGGCAAAGGGTTATACCTCATTTACAGAACTTTATAATTAATATCTAATTTCCACAATATTTAACAAAGCTCTTCCGTTAGTCGAGATAAAATATAGTGATTTTCTAATTTAGCTTGGCTTTGGCCTCTGTTTTTCACATCTTTGCAGGCATAAATTACCCGATTACTAATTATAAACTAACAACAAATTAAAACACATGAAATTTAACTTTGTAAAAGCGTCTTTTTCTGTTCTGCTTTGCACTACTATGCTGGCATCTTGTGTATCTTCTAAGAAGTACGAAGACCTGAAAGCAAGCAAAGAAGCTCTGGAAGCGGAGCAAGCTGCCTCTAAGCAGAAAGTTGATGAATTGTCTGCCTCTCTGAAAGATCGTGAGCAATCGCTGGCCGAAATGGAGCGCAAAATGAATGAGCAACAGAAAGCATTGGATAACCTGAGAAACGACGTGAATACTGCTCTTCAGGGCTTTAACCAAGGCGACCTAAGCGTAGAGATCAGAAACGGCAAAGTATATGTTTCTATGTCAGATAAGCTGTTGTTTAACACTGGTAGCACTAAAGTAAACCCAGGCGGCCAGAAAGCACTTGACCAACTGGTTTCTGTACTGAAGAATAACCAGGAAGTTGGTGTAATGGTAGAAGGCCACACAGATGATGTGGAAGTACTGCCAGGCACCAAGAAAATTGCTGACAACTGGGATCTGAGCGTATTGCGTGCTACTGAAATCACGCGTCTGCTTACTCAGAAAGGTTTGTCTCCGGACAGAGTTACACCAGCCGGCCGCGCTTACTTCCAGCCAGCTGATACAGGACGTACAGCTACTGCAAAAGCAAAGAACCGTCGTACTGAGATCATCCTGACTCCAGACCTGACTGAAGTATACAAAGTGTTGGGCGTTGATGCTCAGGCTAAGAAATAAGTTTAGCTAACTATAGTTTAAGAAGCCGCCTGCTGCAAAGTAGGCGGTTTTTTTTATCTGAACTACGGAGCGCATGTGAAAGCTTATAGTTCAGGAGAGCCGGGCAGGTCTATAGTTCAGTTGATGTAAACACTGCGATGCTGCTTCAGGCTTATGGATTTTAAGGATGAACTATAGTTTTATAGTTGCAGCAATGTTTAATAAGCCCTGTGCCACTGCAAGGGTCCTCTTTTTAACGCTTAATCTGCTTGGCTATAGTTATGGCACGGTATAATTCAGCTGCCTGCTGCGAGCCGATAAGCAGGGGCTTCCGGTTATAGAAGTAGAGTTTTACGCCTTCCTCACCGTACACATTATAAGCATTGCCTTTCATGCTGCCCCTAATCCCCCAACCGCCATATTCCGCAATCGGGCTATAGGTTACCTGCTCGTAATCACGCACTTCGTACAGGTTTATAGTTACCGGCTTTGCATGGAAAGGCCAGAACCGCACCCGCAGCTCGCCGGGCACCACCTCTGTCGTCAGCGACATCTTGTAGAAAAACAAGGGCATCCCCACGCCTACCAAAGCTGCCATTATAGCCAGCTGCACATCCGATACAGGCCTGTTGCCCAACTGCTCATCCCAAAGTACCTGGTAAATAAACCCTGCCCAAAACATAGCAGCTATACCAAGTACAATTACCCACAGCCATACCTGCCTGAATCGCTGCCGCTCTCTGAAAAGGATCTCCATAGTTTATGAAGGGAATTAAGTGGATTTACAGGACTATAAATATGGAGACAAAAACAACTTCAGGCAAAGAATTAGGAGTAGAAAAGAAACTATAGTTCATGTAGTTACTCACTGCTGGTACGCTATCTATAGTTTAACCGTTCCCCCTGCTGCGTTTCCAGTATCAGAGACTGCAGTAATTAGAAGTAAACACAACCTTACTCCAGGTAATCAACCAGATAGATGCGAACCAACAGTAAGGGCGTAATCACAAAAACCAGCCTGATCCTCTAAATCTCTGGTCCATAAAAAAGCCGCCAACTATAAGCTGGCGGCCCTTCATACTATAATTCAGTCTTTTGTCTCTTGTCAAAAACTCTTTTGTCAAGGGCTATCCAATCGCCTGCTCCAGGTCTGCAATCAGGTCTTCGTAGTCTTCCACGCCAACACTCAACCTGATCAGCGAATCGCTCAGGCCGGCTTTCATACGCTCTTCGCGCGGGATGCTGGCATGCGTCATTGTGGCCGGGTGTCCGCACAACGACTCTACACCACCCAACGACTCGGCCAATGCAAAGAACTTAAGCTTCTCCAGCACACGGGTTGCGTCCTCTACCTTGTCACCTTTCAGCACAAACGAGATCATACCACCAAAGTCACGCATCTGCTCTTTGGCTACATTGTGGTTGTTATGATCTTCAAAGCCCGGCCAGTACACTTTATCTACTTTCGGATGGTTGCGCAGGTACTCGGCTATTTTACGGCCATTCTGGCAATGGCGCTCCATGCGCAGGTGCAACGTTTTTAAGCCGCGCAATAGCAAAAAGCAGTCCTGTGGGCCCGGTGTGCCCCCGCAGGCATTTTGTATAAACGCGAGGCGCTCGTGCAGGTCATCGTTGTTAACTATCAGCGCGCCCATTACCACATCCGAGTGGCCACCCATGTACTTGGTAAGCGAGTGCATCACAATGTCAGCACCTAAATCCAGTGGCGTCTGCAGGTACGGTGTGGCAAAGGTGTTATCGGCTACCAACAGCAAGTTGTGCTTCTTTGCAATAGCCGCGCAGCCTTTAATATCAATAACATTAAGCAGCGGGTTGGTTGGCGTTTCTACCCAGATCATTTTGGTGTTTTCGTTTACCAGTGCCTCTACCTTGCTCAGGTCGGCCATGTTGGTAAAGTGGAACTTGATGCCATAGTTCTGGAAGATCTTGGTAAAGATGCGATAGCTGCCGCCGTACAGGTCGTTTGTCGAGATCACCTCATCGCCGGGAGCCAGCATTTTAATTACCGCATCAATAGCGGCCATACCCGAGGCAAAGCACAGGCCGTGTTTGCCATTCTCCAGCGCAGCCAGTGCACTCTGCAGCTGTGTGCGTGTGGGGTTGTGTGTACGGGAGTATTCGTAGCCTTTGTGGTCGCCGGGCGAGCGCTGCACATAGGTTGATGTCTGGTAAATGGGCGTCATGATGGCGCCTGTAGTTGGGTCTGGTTCTACACCAGCATGTATGGCTTTGGTTCCGAATTTCATATCTATAGTTTAAGTATAAACGATACGTTGCAAGTTAATAAAAATAAGAAGTAATGCTGAAACAGCGTCTGGCTATAGTTGTTTCGGCAACAGTATGCTTTGTAGTCCGGCAAAATCTTTTCTCCTTTGTCTTTCGTCTATTGCAAACACCACTAAACCTATAGCTGATGAAGCTGATACCGCTGCTAAAAAACCTTGTACGTGAAAACGCATCTACGTTTGTGTCGATGCTGCTGCTGGTGGTGGTGC
>DATBUF010000173.1:0-3863 GCA_036516435.1 Pontibacter sp. | reverse complement strand
AGCTTAATGCACAACAACCGCTCTGGCTCGAAGATGAAAGCATGACTATCGGTCGCATCGTGATGCCGCACGAGCTCTACACATACATGCAGGAGCGGCCAACTATAGTTATGCATGTGCCCCAGAAGCTTCGCATCCGGAAACTGGCCCTCGAATATTGCCGAACTGATAAAGCTAAACTGGAAGCCGCCATTCTTAAAATCAGGAAACGCCTGGGAGGCTTGGCTACACAAGAGGCACTACACGCCATTGCTACCGGCGACATGGAAAAGATGGTAGAAATTGCTTTATCGTACTACGATAAAGCGTACCAGTACCAGCTTAAACCGAAGAATCGGGTTTATGAGCTGCCGCTGCAAACTATAGACCTGGAAGGCCTGGCTAACCACAAGGGCTCTGCGTTCGGAAGCATCGGGATGCCGGAGCAGCCAACTACCGAGCAGTTTGAGAACATGCTGGGCACTGAACTGCTTCAGCTTAATGCACAGCAACCGCTCTGGCTCGAAGATGAAAGCATGACTATCGGTCGCATCGTGATGCCGCACGAGCTCTACACGTACATGCAGGAACGTCCAACTATAGTTATGCATGTGCCCCAGAAGCTTCGCATCCGGAAACTGGCCCTCGAATATTGCCGAACCGATAAAGCTAAACTGGAAGCCGCCATTCTTAAAATCAGGAAACGCCTGGGAGGCTTGGCCACACAGGAGGCACTACACGCCATTGCCACCGGCGATATGGAAAAGATGGTAGAAATTGCTTTGTCGTACTACGATAAAGCGTACCAGTACCAGCTTAAACCGAAGAATCGGGTTTATGAGCTACCGCTGCAAACTATAGATCCGGATGAGAATGCGCAGCAAATTATTGCATTCGCCAGAAACAACAACCTGCTCTAAACATGGAAGAAAACACCGAACAAACCATAAAACTTACGCAGTATAGCCACGGTGCAGGCTGTGGCTGCAAAATTGCCCCGAAAGTACTCGACGCAATACTCCACTCCGACATCAGCTACCCCGAGGATAAAAAGCTTATAGTTAGCAACAGCTCCCGCGACGATGCAGCCGTGTACGACATCGGGAACGGACGTGCCGTGATCAGCACCACCGATTTCTTTATGCCTATAGTTGATGACGCCTACGATTTTGGGCGCATTGCTTCAGCAAACGCCATTTCGGATGTGTATGCGATGGGCGGCACCCCCATGATGGCAATAGCTGTGCTGGGGTGGCCTATAGATAAACTGGCCCCGGAAGTGGCAAAACGAGTGATAGAAGGTAGTCGCAGCATTTGCCATGAGGCTGGTATACCACTTGCAGGCGGTCATAGCATCGATAGCCCTGAACCTATTTTTGGCTTAGCTGTAACCGGCCTGCTCGATATCCCGAACCTGAAACGCAACGATACGGCGACAGCAGGCTGCGAACTATACCTGACCAAACCGCTAGGCGTAGGAATACTGACCACAGCTCAGAAAAAAGCTATCCTTAAACCCGAGCACGCGCACCTGGCACCGCAGCAAATGATGCAGCTCAATAAGATCGGGGCAGAGCTGGGCCAGCTGCCGCAGGTAAAAGCTATGACCGATGTAACCGGGTTTGGTCTATTGGGTCATTTGTCGGAGATGTGCGAAGGCAGTAACCTGGCTGCTGAAATCTACTTCGATAAGGTACCTGTACTACCTGAAGCGCTGGAGTATATGGCACAAAAGGCTATACCTGGTGGTACACACCGCAACTTTGATAGCTACGGCCACAAAATAGCAGACCTTACTCCGGATCAGAAGCACCTTCTCTGCGACCCGCAAACAAGCGGCGGATTGCTGATAGCTGTTGATCCGGCTGGCAGAGAGCAAGTGCTGCAACTTCTGGAGAAATACCACCTGAACCTTCAGCCACTTGGCGTGTTAAGAGAACGCAAAGCAGATGAGAAACTGATCAGGGTAGTATAACCTGTTCTTCACTTTCGAAAGCTTTTAATCTGATATTCCACTGTATAAGAAATGAAATTACACTATAGAGAAATTGGGCATGGGCAACCATTGCTTATACTTCATGGCCTGTTTGGCACTTCTGATAACTGGCAGACACTGGCAAGACGTCTTTCAGAAAATTATCATGTTATTCTGGTAGATTTACGAAATCACGGCCGCTCTCCGCACAGCGACCAACACGACTATGATGTAATGGCAGCGGATGTATTGCAACTGGTTGATGCGCTTCAAATTCCGACTCCTGCTATTATGGGGCACTCTATGGGCGGGAAAGTTGCCATGAATTATGCACTTAAATACCCGACCCGCCTTACCAAACTTATAGTTGTAGACATAGCGCCTAAGGCATACCCTCCGCACCACGACGAAATTATCGATGCGTTACAGTCAGTGGACCTGAGCACCGTTACCAGTCGTAACGAGGTAGATGCACAACTAGCTAAAACTATAAAGGAGGAGGATGTACGGCTGTTCCTGATGAAGAACCTGTACAGGAAAGAGGATAACACCTTTGGCTGGCGCATGAACCTGGATGCCCTTGAAAGAAATTACGATAAAATAGCGGCAGCTATTACTTCAGACATCCCTTTTAAAAAACATACGCTCTTTATAAAAGGAGGCAGGTCACGGTATATTAAACCTGAGGACATCTATAGTTGCATAGAGCACCTGTTCACGCTTGTGGAGGTTGAAACGGTTCCCGGGGCAGGGCACTGGGTACATGCCGAGGCTCCGGATAAAGTTTATGAGCTTGTGACAACGTTCTTAAGTGCAGAATAAAAAAATAATGACACTTAAAAGAGAAAGCTGCCACCGTATTTAGCCTTAGCAGCTTTCTCTTTCATTTACCAGCATACATGAAGAAAGCCGGCAATTTATACCTGATCCCGACCATACTAGCCGAAGGCACAGCAGAAAGCGTAATCTCGCCACAAGTAAAGGAAACTGTGAGCCACCTCACTTACTTTATAGTTGAGAACCTGCGAACTGCCCGCCGCTATGTAAAGCTAATCTGTCCGCACCTAACTATAGAACAGCTTAGCTTTGTGCAGGTAGATAAGGATGCTACTCCCGCTCAGGTGCAATCGTCTCTGAAGCCACTTTTAGAACATGGGATAGATGCTGGTATCATATCAGAGGCTGGGTGCCCCGGCATCGCAGATCCAGGTGCTGAGGTCGTGAAGTATGCTCATCAGCAAAATATTAAAGTGATCCCCTTTGCTGGTCCGTCAGCTATATTGCTCAGCCTTATGGCAAGCGGGTTTAATGGGCAACAGTTTGCTTTTCATGGCTATTTACCCATCGAACGTGGCCCGCGTTTGCAGGCTATTAAGCAGCTGGAAAAAGAAATGCAGCAACGTGACCAAACCCAGATCTTTATGGAGACACCTTACAGAAACAACAAACTATTAGAGGATCTCCTGGCAACTTTACATCCCGAAACGAAACTCTGCATTGCTGCTAATATTACTTCTCCGGAAGATGAGTTGATCCAGACTAAAACAATACAGCAGTGGAGAGGCAAACTTCCGGACATCCACAAACAACCAGCTGTATTTCTGATATATAAATAAGAAGATCCTATACATAGGTAAGGGCAACAAGACACTCAGAATAGAAATACTATTCGGCAACTTCATATTCTGGAATGCAGAATAGGGCAAGTTTCGTCTCAGCAACGATGCAAATATGCAGGGATCTTTACAAAAGGTTAATTGCAAAGCCATGTCTATAGTTTAAAAGGCAACTCTGCCTGTGTAACTTAGCAATAATAGGCCAGTAGATCTCAATTCATCAATAGCTCTCCCATCAGAAAGCTCAAGCCGAATCATGCAGGTGCTACATAAAGGTATTGAAGCTAACAGCA
>DATBUF010000172.1:0-7169 GCA_036516435.1 Pontibacter sp. | reverse complement strand
CATACTCCGCAACCTGATTGCAACGCATCACAAACAAGAGCTTTTAGAGGTTCTGCATCGCCTGCACGTGCCTGCCGGCGCTGTAAATTCGGTGCCTGAAGTGTTCCAGATGCCACAGGCCCGGGAAATGCTGTTAGCGTACCCGGGAGTGGGAGCGGGTGTGCGGCAGGTTGCCTTCAGGCTGGAAGGGCAGCAACAGGTTAATTTAACCCCGCCACCTGCGTATAAGGGAGCTGAGTAACAGGGCAATGTCTCTGTTAGAATAACTCTTTGGCCCTTTATGCTGTAAAATCAAAACAAACCACAACACAAGCATGGCAGCAAAAGACGATAGATTAAATGATATTATAAACGGTCTTCATCAGAAGTCAGTAACAAAACAGGCAATTTACCGCAATACCAAGGCTACCTTCGACAGGATGAAGGAGCTCGCGCAGCACATTGTAGAGGACCTGACCAAACGGATAACCAAGCAGGACGCTGATGTTCTTATTGAATACAGTAGTATCAGCGAGTTTGAGTTTCATGTAAAGTTTTCCGGCGATCTGCTCGTGTTTATCATGCACACCAACATCATTACCTTCCCGGATGATTACGAGCTCATGCGCAACGATTACATTGAGGAGGACTTCAGACGCAGGTTCTTCGGGCAGATACTGGCCTACAACTTTATGGCGGATACGATAAAATACAACCGCGTAGATGACCCCGGTTACCTGGTTGGCCGCATGCTGATAAACATAGACCGGCACTTTGTAATTGAAGGCGTGAAGCAGATGGATTTACCCTATGACCGCATTTCGCAGAATGTGATCAACAATAAAACTCTGCGCCTGATAATAGAAAGTGCCATGGTAGCAGCTGTGAATAACGATTTGATGGGGCAGGATGTAAGTGAGATTGAGCGTATCACGCTGAAACAGAAGCATGAGAACATGATCACGCAGCCGCGTAAGGTAGGCTTTAAGGTAAACTATGACCTGACAAACTAACTATAGTTTAACTATAGGAAACAGGAAGGCCCGGCTACTAACTATAGCCGGGCTTTTTGGTTTTAGAGTGCTGCCTGTACCGGTACTTCAGCTTCAATCGCTTTCAGGGCAGCATCAAGAGCCGGCAGGGCGTCTACCAGTTCCTGAAAATCGGAGATCAGGAAGTACTGGGTCTGGAAGGTGGATTTGATGTAAGGTGTGTTCAGGATCTGCTCTACATCAAACACATGTTTTGTGCTTTCATCAGAAACTGACAGGTTGCTCTCGCCCACCGACGACAGGATGCCGGCACCATAAATTTCCGCGCGGCCATTGCGCTGGAACAAGCCGAACTCGATGGTGTACCAGTAAATGCGCGTGAGCAGGTCAATAATATCGGGGCGGTGGATGTACTGCAACGCCATTTGCGAGAGTTGCGCCAGGAACTGGCAGTAAACCGGGATAGTCAGCAGCGGTACGTGGCCAAATACATCATGAAACATATCAGGCTCTTCCAGGTAGTCCAGCTGGTCCATGGTTCTGATCCAGACGGTAGCCGGGAACTTGCGTTCAGCGATCAGCTGGAAGAAAAGGGCATCGTCTACAATGCCGGGGGCGGCTACCACTTCAAAGCCGGTGAGTGGTTTCAGGCGTTCGTTCACTTCCGCAAAGTTTGGAATGCGGTCGCGGCTGAACCCTACTTTCTCAAGCCCTTCCAGAAACTCGGGAATGGCTTTGCCTTGCAGGTTCTGGTGCTGGCGCTCAAAAAGGATAGCCCATACGTTATGGTTCTCGGATGTGTAGCTGTTGTAATCTTGTGTCAGGTTCATGCTGATTTAATTGTAGTTTACGAATTGGTAGAAATGAAAAAAGCAGAGCTTTCGCTCTGCTTTCAGTATCACTTTAGGTTTAAGCCACCAGGGCTTTCCTGTTTTTACGGATGGTAATAGAAGTGATTGCCAAAGAGAGCGCGGTACGTACGGCGATAATAATAGCGATAATAGCTATAGATGCTCTGGCAATAAGTGTAAACAGCATGCAGCAGCTCCTGGCCAGGTGTTACCGGCAAAGAAAGTGTAGTTGCTATGGCTGCGTTTTGATGCATGTGTTCTGTATGTTCTGCAAAGATGTAGGCTTTAACTGTAAAAGCAAGCAAAAGGTTGGTTTTATTTGAAATGGCTATATAGTAAGAATTGGCTTGGAGTGTGCCTGCTGCATCAGTTACAAGCAACTATAAACTATAGTTTCAAACTATAGTTCTAGCTTAAACCTCTTCAGGCCTGTAATGTAAAGGTAAGCACCTGCACCACAAACGGGTAGTGCAGGCGCCTGATTTATATGATCTCTGCCAGCTCCAGCCAGCGGAATTCTTTTTCTTCCAGTTGCTCGTTTATAGTTTCCAGCTCAGAGGCCCAGGCTGTGAGTTGTGCATGATCGGTGGTGGTACCGGCATTCATCTGTTCTATCACCTCAGTTTTGCGGGCCTCCAGGGTAGCGATGTCTTTTTCCAGCTGCTCGTACTCTTTGCGTTCGCTGTAAGTAGCTTTGCGCTTGTTTTGGGGCGCTTCCGGCTCTTTGACAGGAGCTGGTGCGGCAACTATAGTTTTGGCTTCAGGCTCCAGTTTATCCTGCTCTTTCTGCCACTCGCGGTAATCGGTATAGTTACCCGGGAAGTTGCGTATCCTGCCTTCGCCTTCAAACACGAACAGGTGCTCAACCAGCCTGTCCATGAAATAGCGGTCGTGGCTCACCATTAAAAGGCAGCCGCCAAAATTCAGCAGGAAGTCCTCCAGTATGTTCAGGGTAATAATGTCCAGGTCGTTTGTCGGCTCATCCAGTATCAGGAAGTTCGGATTCTTGATGAGCACGCGCAGCAACTGCAAACGCCGTTTTTCGCCACCACTCAGCTTGTTTACCATGGTATACTGCTGGGCCGGTGCAAACTGGAAGTGCTGCAGAAACTGGCTGGCTGTAATTACTTCGCCGTTGGCCATTTCTACTACTTCCGCAATTTCTTTGGCAATGTCAATAACGCGCTGCCCTTCCTTAAAAGTAAGCTCTTCCTGGGTGTAGTAACCGAAAACAGTTGTCTGGCCAGCGTCTATAGTTCCGGCATCAGGCTGTAGTTTGCCGGTCAGCATGTTCAGGAAGGTAGACTTGCCAGCTCCGTTCGGCCCAACTATACCAATGCGGTCTTTCTTCTTAAACACATAGCTGAAATCATCCACAATCTTTTTAGGGCCAAACGACTTCGAGATGTGGTCTACTTCGATGATCTTGCCACCCTGGCGCGTGGTTTTTACCGATAGCTCCAGTTGCGGTCCGCTTACTTTTTTAGCAGCTTTTTCTTTCAACTCTTCAAAGGCATCTACCCGGTACTTAGCCTTGGTTCCACGAGCTTTAGGCTGACGACGGATCCAGTCGAGTTCTTTGCGCATCAGGTTGCGGGCCTTCTCGGTTTCGGCGGCGGCCATTTCCTCGCGGGCTGCTTTCTTCTCTACAAAATAACTATAGTTGCCTTTGTAAGTATAAATCTCGCCGTTGTCCAGTTCGGCTATTTCGTTCGCTACCTTGTCCAGAAAATAGCGGTCGTGCGTCACCATCAGCAGGGTTGTGTTCTGCGTGGAGAGCAGGCCTTCAAGCCATTCTATCGTGTCCAGGTCCAGGTGGTTGGTTGGCTCATCCAGTATCAGCATCGTGGGTTCCTCAATCAGCACACGGGCCATGGCTACCCGCTTGCGCTGCCCGCCCGATAAATGGCTGATCAGGTTATCCAGGTTATGAATGCCCAGTTTGGAGAGGATCTGCTTTACTTTCAGTTCAAAATCCCATGCCTGTAGTTCATCCATCCGCTCCATAATGTGCTGCATCTTGTCTGGGCTGATGTCCGGGTTCTCCAGCGCCAGCTCGTATTCGCGGATAGCATCCAGTACCTCGCCCTGGCCCGAAAATATAGTTTGCTGCACCGTCAGGTTTTCATCAAACTCCGGGTTCTGGCCCAGAAAGCCAATGCTTACCTCTTTGCGTACGCTTACGCTGCCTTCATCGGGTGGTATTTTGCCTGCCAGCACGTTGAGCAGGGTTGTTTTACCAGAGCCATTTACACCTACCAGCGCCACACGCTGCCCCTGGCTGATGCCAAAGTTCAGGTTTTTAAAGAGCCAGCGGTCGCCGTAACTTTTTGCTATGTTTTCTGCGGATAAATAATTCATAAAGCAAAGTTAAGGTATTTCTGACGGAAGGAGGATAAAATAAAACAGGCCAACCGCATGGGCTGGCCTGTTTTTGTAAACTAATATAGCTTATGGGGTTACATGTTTCGGATGTGGTCCGGGCTGGTATGTTCTGCTTTGTAGCTATGGCTTGGCACACGGTGTGTGGTAAGCGAAGCCAGGATCGAGAAAACACCGAAGATCAGGTGTGGTAAGTACACACGATCTGCAAAACCGAACATCCATGGCGAAAGTGCCAGTATTACACCAAGCCCAAAATCTATCATCAGGTGGCTCTGCATGGGTATACGGCGCACCAGGCCTACCTCAAAATCGGTGAATACGGTTTGCAGCAGTACAGCCACACCGGCAATTACCAGCGTCCAGGTAGCATAATTGTTATCCGAAAAATCAAGCACCCAAGGAGCTATGATCATCATTAAACCTACTATATAGTCCAATATTCCGTGAAAACGGGTTGGGATAAATCGCATAATAGTCCTCCTTTCTAATTGATACTCAGGTTAGATATACGAGCCCCGCGAAAGGATGTGACGAAATTTTGTGCAATTTTTAAAGGAAGCTGCCTAATCACCTACAACTACAGTACGTGCAATATAGTCGTGGAGCATCTGGTTGCGGCGTGTGGTCAGTATCAGCAGGAAGCCCAGGCCAACCGGCAGCAGTGAAAGCAGCTTGCCAAAGTAGCGCAGGTTTGCCTGCAACAAACTGATGCGTTTGCCCCGCAGGTCTGTTACTTTCAGGCCCAGTGTAAACTTGCCTATAGTTGCCTGCTTCATCGAAGACTCCAGCAGTGTGTAGTACAGCCAGTGTACAGCCGGAAAATAGGGATTGAAGAAAAGCGTCTTCCCGATCAGGAGCAACTCAGAGAAACTAATGCTGCCCGCATGTAAGGACTTGTCCCAGGAACTGATATGTTCGGCATTGCTGCCCGCAGAATAGAAGATAATCGTGTAGAAAAAAACCAGCAGGGTGGTGTCTACCAGCAGCGCTACAAAGCGACTCGTGAGGCTACCGTATAAAGAAGAACGCTTTACGGTTGGAGCAGGTAACGTAAGGGCTGTTTGCATAGAGGGTTCTTTTCTATCTGTTGAGTTCATCGGGAGTACTATAGTCTGAATGCAGCGCATACCAGACCGATATGCAGCAAGTTCACCTTTGGCAGGCTGGCATCTCGGCTAAAAGCTGCCAGTTGTGGAGTCGGGATTCTGTTCAAAGATATTTATTTGATTAAAACTAACAAAATGTTTAACTAAAATAATAACCAGTCATTTTTAATTGTAGTTTTTAAGTTATTGATGTAACTACGTTGAGAGAAGTATCATTCCAAAAGGTTACAAAGTTTGGTTAACAGATATTTTTTACTGGTGAACGGCATCCAGAAAGCATTTTAAGTAACTTGCATACGATGGAAAAGGAAAAAAGACGCTTACCAATTGGTGTTTTTGATAGCGGAATTGGCGGACTTACTGTAGCACAGGCAATTACGAAGGTGCTTCCTGAAGAACGCTTGCTTTATTTCGGCGATACAGCCCACCTGCCCTATGGTGATAAGTCAACAGCTGCTATACAGGCTTACGCAGTGAAAATTTGCAACCTGCTGTTGCAGCAGCAATGCAAGGTTATTCTGATTGCCTGCAACTCGGCCTCGGCGGCTGCTTACGAACTCGTGAAGGAATATGTGGGCAGTAAGGCCAAGGTGCTGAATGTCATTGATCCTATCGTATCGTATATAGGTCAGGCTTATCCTTCCAAAACGATTGGCCTGATCGGTACCAAGCAGACGGTAAACTCCAACACGTACCGGAAAAAGGTAGATGCCCTTGGTTTAGGGATTGAGTTAAAGTCGCTTGCCACCCCGCTTCTGGCAGCCATGATAGAAGAAGGCTTCTTTAATGATACCATTTCGGAAAGTGTGATCCATACTTACCTGTCAGACCAGAACCTGCAGGATATTGAAGCGCTCATACTGGGCTGTACGCATTACCCGCTCATTAAGAAACAGATAGAAAACTACTACCAGGGCAGTGTTGATGTGCTGGATGCCAGCCTGATTGTAGCAGAGCACCTGAAGCGTTTTCTGGAAGAGAACGACCTCGCTTCCGATAAATTGGTAGGAGATCATCATTTTTATGTTTCTGACTTTACCCGCTCCTTCGAGGAAAGCACCCGTATTTTCTTTCAGCGCCAAGTACATTTAGAGCATTATCCGTTGTGGGAGTAAAGGGGGGGAGTTTATTATAGTTACTGTTTAGCTATAGTTACCATTACCAGCTTCTTAGCTATAGTTCTATAGTTGCCGCTACTTACAACTTGAACCAAGCCTATAGTTTCATAGCCTCTTGTATTCCTGGGAGCTTTACTTGCCCTTTGTGTTATAGTTAGCTGGGCTCTCTCGGGCCGAGCGGCCCCGTCTTCGGGCATCGCGCTGCTGCTTTCTTGCTACCCTCGTACCTCGGGTTGGCTGCGCCACCGCAATAAAGCAAAGGCGCTCAACCCAAAGACTGTGATCTTTCGATAGTTCATCTATAGCTCATTAGAGTAGCTATAGTTACATCGCCTTGCTCGTGGTGGTAGTTCCGTAGGGACAGGTCGCGACCTGTCCGCTCTTGGTCTGTAACTATAAAACTATAGCTGCAACTATAGCTAAGGCTAAAGGTTATTGCTGGCGCGGGTTTGCAACCCGTGTCTAACTATGATGTTGAGTTTGTAACTCAACTGGGCCAAAGGGCCAAACTACAGCCAGCATGAACAAACGGCCACAACTATAGAACTATAGCAGCAGCCTCAGCAACGCGGACCAGGAAGTCCGCAGCAGAGAGGTTTCGGACACGGATGTCCGAAACAGCATAACTGCAACTATAGAACTATAGCTGAAACTACAGCAGTATCCCCAATCCTGCAAATCCTTTAATCCTGTAAATCCTGATTCAGACAATCCTAATAAGCAGATAAATCCCTCAAC
>DATBUF010000171.1:0-3920 GCA_036516435.1 Pontibacter sp. | reverse complement strand
ACGATCAACGAGTAACGGACAACGATCAACGACACTAAAAACATCGACCAAAATCTTATCGGCTTCTTCTGCCTTTTTATATGGAAATGCAGCGCATTGGTATAATCCGTTTTAGCAGGTCATAAAAGTGTTCTTTATTTGTAGTGTGGAGTTTTTGTTGCCCCGCGTGGATGGATTTAAAGAAACTTTCCGATAGAGAACTATGAAAAAGCATGTACTACTTTTAGCCCTTGGCCTGAGCACGGCCACTGCCTTTGCACAAGGGCAGCCAGGCACGCCGCAGAGCCGTCCGGCACAACAGACAGCGCCTATACCCGGCACCACTGCCCCGAAAGGCAATGCTAAAATAAGCGGCACAGTGCTGGATGCCGACACCAAAAGCCCGGTAGAGTTTGCCACAGTGGCACTCCTCAGCGTGAGCACCGGTAAGCCGATAGATGGCACAATGGCTGACGATAAGGGCCGCTTTACGCTTTCCAAAGTGGGAGCAGGTAAATATAAACTGCTGGTATCCTTCATCGGGTATGAGCAGAAAACCCTGAGCGAGTTCACCATCAAATCAGATAACGAAGACCTGAACCTGGGCGCCATTACGCTGTCTTCGAGTGCGAAGAAGCTGAACGAAGTGGTGGTAACCGGTGAGAAACCGCTGGTAGAAGAAAAAATTGACCGCACCGTTTACAACGCCGAGAAGGATATTACAAACGCAGGTGGCAATGCCGCCGATGTGCTGCAAAAAGTACCTTCACTTTCGTTAGACAACGATGGTAACGTGCAGCTGCGTGGCAGCTCTAACGTACGCGTGCTCATCAACAACAAACCTTCTGCCATCATGGCCGGCAACATAGCCGATGCCCTGAAGCAGATCCCGGCCGACCAGATCAAATCCGTAGAAGTAATTACCAGCCCCTCGGCCAAGTACGATGCCGAAGGTACAGCCGGTATCATCAACATTATTACCAAACGCGATGGTGGTTTGCAGGGCGTAACCGGTACGGTAGCGCTAACGGGTGGTACGCGCGCCAGCAACGGCAACGCCAGCCTGAACATACGCCGCGGTAAGCTGGGCATCAACGCCAACTTTGGCGGGCACATGTTCTACAACAAAGGCGACATGAGCAACAGCATCCTGTTTTATGATGTAGAGAATACGCCTTTAGATGAAAGCTCCTATAGTTTCCAGAGTGGTAACACCAAGATCAACGGTGCCTTTATGAACGGGCAACTTGGTTTTGATTACGACATCACACCTAAAAACAACCTGTCGGGTGGTATCCGTACCAACGGCGGTCTGTTTAAAATGCAGAACGACCAGTATGCCTTCTCCAGATCAAGCAAAGGCGAGCGGGATTTCAATAACAAGATCAGAAACCGGAATGAGCGTATCGGCACGGATTACAACCTGGACTTTACACACTACTTTAAAAAGCCGCAGCAGGAACTGGCCATTCTTTCGCTGTACTCTGTAACAGATGCCGATAACAACATCAACCAGGATCAATATAACCCGGGCGAGGCTCCGTTTACGCTGATTCGGAACACGAACAACAGCCTGAACGAGGAACTGACTTTCCAGGTAGACTATACCCACCCGTTTGCCAATAAGACCATGCTGGAGATTGGCGCCAAGAACATTATGCGCGACGTAACCAGCGATGCTACTTACGACGAAACACCTGCTCCTGCCGTGCCCCGTCCAAACGATGCTTTCTTTTATGAGCAGGATGTTTATGCCACGTACCTGACCTACGGCTTTACCCTGAAGAAGGCACTGAATGTAAAGCTGGGTGGCCGTTATGAGTACACGGATGTAGCAGCCGACCTGGTGGGCACTGAGAACGACTATACGACCAACTACGACAACTTTATACCAAGTGTGGCCCTGTCTTACAACCTGAAGAACAAGCATACTTTCAAGGCAAACTTCACGCAGCGTATTCAGCGTCCGTCTATGCACTTCCTGAACCCTTACCTGCAGGAGCAAACGTCTAACACCTTTGTGCAGGGTAACCCGAAAATAGATGCGGAACTAACCGATTTGTTTGAGCTGGGCTATAGTACCTTCTTTAAGACAACTTCGCTGAGCGCCACCCTGTACATGCGCCAGACCGACAATGCGATAGAGACCGTTGCCTCGCCATATGAGAACGATAAAGGAGAGCCTTCCACCCTGCTTACCTTCCAAAACATTGCCAAAAACAAAACCTATGGCATTACCCTGTTCGGAAACACCAAGCCTACCAATGCCCTGACTATTGGCGGTAGCTCCAACATCTACTTTGTGGACCTGAAAAGCACAACGGCAAGCAACAGCGGCTGGATGTACAACATTAACTTCAACTCTTCCTACGCTTTCCCGAAAGGATTTAGCGCCCAGTTTAACGGTGGCCTTAACTCCAGAAGAATTCAGTTGCTGGGCGAGTTTGCTTCTTTCTCTTACCACAGCATCGCGTTTAAGAAAGAGCTGTTCGAGAAAAGAGGCGGTATCAGCGTGGGCATCGATAACCCATTCCGTGGCAACATGAAAATGAAGAACGATGTGGTATCACCGGGCAGCTACGAGCAGCACATCCGCATCAACAACTATAACCGCGGCGCCAAAGTTACTTTCAACTATAGCTTCGGCAAAATGGAGCAGCAGCGTCCGCCAAAACGCAAAAAATCCATCCGCAACGACGACGCCAAGCAGGGCGACGGAAACGGTGGCATACAGTAGCAACCTGATCTAACCTGTTTTCATGAAAAACCTCTCCTATAGCAGGAGAGGTTTTTTGTTTATAGTTACAGGGGTATCAAAATTATACAGGAGACCAGAAATCCCTACTTACACAAGCAAACTGTTATCCTCGCAGTATATTATTTAATTTTATATTCCTATCTTACTATGTATTCTGTATTAGAAATACTAGACAAACATTCCCTATGAACAAACTTAACATCCTGCGCAGGCACCTGGCTGTGCTGCGTCTGGTGCAGCCACCCTTCTCCTACCCTGCCAAAGCACTTATCCTGGAGCGCCTGCACCAGGAAGACCTGGACGCGCTGTCTCCCAGAACCTTTGACCGGGACATAAAAGAAATTGAGAGCTACTACGGCATCCGGGTGGCCTACTGCCCCCGACGCCGGGGCTACTACCTCGATCAGCCTCAGGACGAAGACCTGTCAAATTTCCGCCAGTTCTTTCATCTGCTGGAGCGCACCGAACGCCTCGCCTTCCTGACACATGCTACCGATGCCCTCAGCGCCAGCAAATACCTCCTGCTGGAAGAATGTCAGGAGCAGCAGGGCATACAGCACCTGCAAGTGCTATGGGAAGCATTGCGGCTGCAGCACCGGATTGTGTTCCAATACCAGACCTTCCATGCAGCTGAATCTAAACTATACCGGGTAGACCCGCTCCTGCTGCTGGAATACCGCAACCGTTGGTACCTGGCTGCCTGGGACAATACTGACCAGCGCTTTAAGACTTTTGGGCTGGAGCGCATGCAGGAGCCGCAGCTTATGTCAGAGCCTGTACAGCACGACAGAAGAGCAGAATTTCTGGCCCTGAAACAGGAGGCACTGGGCGTGTTCATCGGCCCGGACCACGAGGCAAACGAGGTTATACTTCAGGTAGATGCCTATATGGCGCCCTACATCAAAACCGTTCCCCTGCACCACAGCCAAACCATACTTGCAGAAAACGAAGCCGGCATGAGCATTGCCCTGCAAGTCATCAACAGCCCGGAATTAGAAGCTTGCATCCTGGGGTTTGGCGAGCATGTGGAGGTGCTGGAGCCTGTGGAGCTAAGGGAGAAGATACGGGAGCGGGTACAGACAGCCATGCTGCTATACCAGTAGAATATTAGGACTATACTAATGGCTGCCGATGATATGTTTGTATGTATGAAAACAGAAACTAAGTCATGGCATGGATACTT
>DATBUF010000170.1:0-2808 GCA_036516435.1 Pontibacter sp. | reverse complement strand
AGATTATGGCCGTGTGGGGCAGCGTGGTTGCCGAATAAAGTAATTGTGAGTGACTGGCACAAAGGCGCTGATATACCCGATAACTGATACCATGTAAACCTCAGGTTAAAAGAGGCGCTTACTGCTTGTATATGTGGCCACCTTTCATCACAAACCTGACCTGGCGTAGCTGGCTTATAGTTTCGGCCGGGTTGCCTTCCACAGCAATTATATCGGCGAGCAGGCCTGTCTTAATCCGGCCTACAGTGGCGCCTATGCCAAAAACAGCTGCATTAACCGAAGTGGCCGAACGAAGTACATCCAGAGGCTGCATACCATAGGCTACCATCATCTCCATTTCACGGGCATTATCGCCATGTGTAAAAACGCCTACATCACCGCCCATAACTATAGTTACGCCGGCATCCATTGCCGCTTTAAAGCTCTTTCGTTTTTCCTGCAGGCGGGCAGGCTCCGGATCAGTTCCCTTCTTCCAGCCGCGGTATTGTGAGATGGCATCGCCGGCAGCCAGGGTAGGGCAGAGGGCAACCTGGTGCTTCTTCATCAGCTTAAAGATTTCGGGTGTGGCGCCATCGCCGTGTTCTATAGTTGCAACGCCTGCAAGTATGGCACGGCGCATGCCTTCGGGGGTGGAGGCGTGTGCTACCACTTGCCTGCCGCTACTCCCTGCCACCTGTACTATCGTTTTAAGTTCTTCCAGTGTAAAGGTAGGAGCGGCCTCGCCGTTAGCACCCCATCTGTAGTCAGCGTATACTTTTATCAGATCAGCGCCTTTGCCTATCTGTTCCCGTACTTCGCGCGTCAGGCCCTCGGTACCGTCTGCCACGGCAGCTCCGATAGGCGTATCTATTTCGTAGCTCAGCTCTTTAGGACCGTAACTGCCAGTAGCAACTATAGCTTTGGTTGCGATCAGCATACGCGGACCCGGAATTACCCCTTTTTCAATGGCCTGCCTGAGACCGGCATCGTCGTAACCGGCGCCTTCGGTGCCCAGGTCGCGCACAGTTGTAAAGCCTGCCAGCAGGGTGTTGCGGGCATGCACTGTGGCACGCGCAGTGCGTTCCGGCCGCGATTCTTTCAGCACCTGATCGTTCCAGGAGGTTTCGTTGTAAGGGTGCAGAAACAGGTGGCTGTGCCCCTCAATTAATCCCGGGAGCAGGGTAGTGCCTTTCAGATCTATTACCTGGGTGTTAGCTGGCAGGGAAGTGATGTTGCCAACCGCCGCAATCTTATCGTCCTTCACCAGCACCTGCCAGTTTTCGTGCAGCCTCTCGCCATCAAATACCCGGTCGGGGCGTAGCAGGTAGTAGGCAGGTGTTACCTGTGCCTGCAGCAGGAGCGGACATACTATAGTTGCAATAAACAGCAGCGTTCGGGACAGTTTCATGGCAGTGTATGGGAATGATGATGGCGACTCAAGATAGTGGCTGGCGTGTTTAATTGCTAGTGCCCGCCTATAGTTTGTTTTAAGATACAGCAACTGCATGACCGGGGCTCTGGGGTATAAGTTGAACTATAGCTTACAAGCAACTGCATGAACTATAGTTTGCTGAACACGCCATGCCGGATTCCCGGAGCCGGGCATTGCAAACATACCCTTGCTCATAGGCAGGTACCCGCGCACGCCTGCTGCATACGGGAAATACTTTTGCCAAACTTCCGAGCATTAGAGGAACTCTTACGTATATTTGAACTCCAGCCTTTGTTACAACTCAATACTAAATTTCACGGATATGAATGATACTGCAATCTCTGCTGAAAAACTGAAAATGGACTTCGTGCATTACGATGTGCAGGACAGGATTGGCTACATCACCCTGGCCAGAGCAGAAAAGAGAAACGCACTGAACTATGAGGTTGTGTCGGAACTGAAGCGTGCTTTTGCCGCTGCTGAGGAAGATGACGATTGTAAGGTAATTGTATTGCGTGCCGAGGGGAAAGTATTCTGCGCCGGCGCTGACCTGGAGTATATTCAGAAGCTACAGGGCAACGACTACCAGGAGAACCTCGCCGACTCTACACACCTGATGGAGCTGTTCCGGCAGATCTATACGCTAAAGAAAGTAGTTATTGCCCAGATACACGGGCATGCTATTGCGGGTGGTTGCGGTCTGGCAGCTATCTGCGATTTCGGCTTTACCGTGCCCGAAGCAAAGTTTGGCTACACCGAGGTAAAGATCGGCTTTATACCTGCTATAGTTAAAGTGTTTCTGTTGCGCAAAATAGGAGAGGCCAGAGCAAAACAACTGCTGCTCACCGGCGACCTGATCTCGGCTGCGGATGCGGCAAACTATGGCCTTGTAAACTACATAGTGCCTGCCGAAGAACTGGAGCAGCGCGTGTTTGCCTTTGCCCGGAAGCTTTGTGCCGAAAACTCGCGCCAGAGCATGGAGGTAACCAAGGAGATGATTGCGCGTGTGCAAAGCATGGGCCTGGAAGAGGGGCTGCAGTATGCCGCCGAGATGAATGCCGTAGCACGCGGCTCCGAGGACTGCCAGCGCGGCATTGCCGCTTTCCTGAACAAGGAGACCATCAGCTGGTAATTTCTGGGTAACTTTAAAACTATTTCTTAAACTTGCTGTTTCTTGGGTATGCTGTCAGGAATCGGAATCATGCTCTTGACCTTTATTGGGATGGAGGCGGTGGCTTGGGCAATGCACAAATATGTGCTGCACGGGTTTTTATGGTTCCTGCATAAGTCGCACCACACCCGACACCAACACGCTTTTGAGTGGAACGACCTGTTTTTTGCCTGGTATGGTACATTGGCCATGCTGTTTTTTATATTCGGCAGTGAGCCGCTGGATT
>DATBUF010000169.1:0-9433 GCA_036516435.1 Pontibacter sp. | reverse complement strand
GTATAAATTCAGGTAGTTTGCTTATGTTCAGGCAAAGATAGGAAGTGCCCGGTTAGTAAATGATGCATCAAAGTCACTTTACTAAGTTTTATACATATTTGACCGGTATTTTGTGCACATGAAGTATATTTGCTGCAGTTTCGAAAGAAGTGCTATCTGGAATTTTTAGGGTGCACGCCCTGTTTGCATACAATGCTGAAAGAGCAAGAGAAAATAGAAGAATCTAAACCACGTTCTGCATACGGTAGTATCATCCGGTTTATCTGGAAGACCTTTATTGTAGGCATCGGAATATTGGTTATTTACCTGCTGAGCGTAGAGTTTAACCTGTTTTACCTGTTTGGTTCTTCGCCAAGCCTGGATAAACTGGAGAACCCGCGCAGCGACCAGGCCTCTGAACTATACACTGCCGATGGGCAACTGATCGGGAAGTACTTCAGGGAGAACAGAAGCCCGGTGGGGTACGATAAAATGTCGCCGATGCTGCTCAATGCACTGATCGCGACAGAAGATGTGCGCTTTTACGAGCATTCCGGCATCGACCCGCAGGCCATCCTTTCAGCAGCTTATGGCAGCTTAACCGGCGATGCGCGCGGGGCCAGTACCATTACGCAGCAGCTGGCTAAAAACCTCTACAAAACCCGCACCGACGACTCCAAGGGGGTGCTGGGGCATATTCCGGGCCTTAACCTGGTAATCTCCAAAACAAAAGAGTGGCTGACAGCTATAAAACTGGAGCAGCGCTACACCAAAGAAGAGATTCTGGCCATGTACCTGAATACGGTGGATTTCGGTAGTAACTCGTTCGGTATAAAAGTAGCATCCAAAACTTTTTTTGCCACCTCGCCGGATAGCCTGAAAACCGAAGAAGCTGCCGTGCTGGTTGGCCTGCTGAAAGCCCCGACATACTATAGCCCCCGTTTTAACCCGGAAAATGCTACCCGCCGCCGCAACACGGTGCTGGAGCAGATGGCCAAGTATAACTACATCCCCAAAACAACTGCCGACTCGCTGAGCAAACTGCCACTTACTCTGAACTATAGTGTAGAGAACCATTACGATGGGCCGGCTACTTACTTCAGAGGTGCTGTGGCTGATTACCTGAAGGAATGGTGCAAGCAGAATGGCTACGACCTGTACCGCGACGGCCTGAAGATTTACACCACGATAGATTCGCGTATGCAGGCGCATGCCGAAGATGCTATGGAGAAGCACATGCGCACGCTGCAGCGCCGCTTTAACAGCCACTGGCAGGGCAAAAACCCGTGGGTAGATGAAAACAACAAGGAGATCCCCGGTTTTATAGAGGAAACTATAAAACGTACCGCCTATTACCAGCGCCTGAAGAAAAAGTACGGAAATGATGTAGCCGCTATAAACCGCGAACTGAATACCCCGCGCGAAATGATGGTGTTTACCTGGGACAACGACTCACTGGAAAAGAAAGTAACCATGAGCCCCCTGGACTCGCTGCGCTACTATAAACGTTTTCTGCATGGCGGCATGATGACCATGGACCCTTTTACCGGACACATCAAAGCGTGGGTAGGTGGTATCAACTTTAAGTATTTTAAGTACGACCACGTGAAGCAGGCACGCCGGCAGCCGGGCTCTACGTTTAAGCCCTTCGTGTATGTAGCCGCTATCGACAACGGCTATTCGCCCTGCGATAAAATTGTAGACCAGCGTATTACGGTTAACTATGTAGAGAAGGGGGAGAAGAAGAGCTGGTCGCCGACCAACGCCGACTGGCAGTATACGGGTGCCCCGATGACGCTACGCCGTGCCATGGGTAAATCAGTGAACTCGGTTACAGTACAGCTTACTGAGAAGATAGGCTGGGAAACGGTCGTGAAGTATGCGCACCGCCTGGGTATTACCAGCCCGCTGCAATCGGTGCCCTCTATTGGGTTAGGGCCGAGCGATGTGTCTGTGTACGAAATGGTAGGGGCATACAGTACGTTCCCGAATAACGGCTTCCATACCAAACCCATGTTTATTACCCGCATCGAAGACCGCAACGGCAACCTGATTCACCAGTTTGTACCGAAACAGAAGAAAGTACTGAGCGAAGAAACAGCTTTCCTGATGATGCACATGCTGAAAGGCGGTATTGAGGAGCCGGGCGGAACTTCGCAGGCGCTATGGGAATACGACCTCTGGAAAGGAAATGAAATTGGCGGTAAAACTGGAACAACCTCTAACCATTCTGATGGCTGGTTTATGGGCGTAACCAAGGACCTGGTAACCGGCGTGTGGGTTGGCGGCGAAGACCGCAGCATTCACTTCCGTACATCCAGCATGGGCGAGGGCTCTAAAACGGCATTGCCTGTGTATGGCTTGTATATGGAGAAAATCTACCAGGACAAGGACCTGGGCTATACCATGGGCCGCTTTCCGGGGCCAACCGTTAAGATCAGCAAGAAGTATAACTGCACTACGGTACTGCCGCGCAAAGTAGAGGCCGACTCCACAGCTATAGATCCGAACCTGCAGCTTTTTGATATACTGGAGCAGCTAAATTCCGGTACTAACAGCGACAGTTCGCAGTAAAGCATATAAAGATAGAATGTAAAGCAGAGGCGCCGGCTATAGTTGTAGTCGGCGCCTCTGCTTTTATGGCTTAGCTGCTCTGTCGTGTTTGTAATCCGGAAGTAACCGCCCTTGCTCGCATCCCGCGAGTGTGCGCTATCATGCGGGCTCTGGGCCTTTTACGCTTTAAAATACCGCCAATTTAATCGCAGCAGTAACCCGTGGCAGACCTGACCTGGCCTTCTGCACGAGCTTAAACTAAACTATAGTTTTGCTGAAGCCTATAGCTGGGAGAAGCTATAGTTGGAATAATTACCAGGGTGAGAGCATCCTCGCTCATGTCAAAACTGCTCTTTCGGATTTGCAATCCGGAAGTACCTTACCCGCGGATTTGTAATCCGCATTGCGAAGGCAGCAACTATTGCAAAAAACGGATTGCAAATCCGTATAGTAGTGGGTTCCGGATTACAAATCCGGAACAGCGTGGTAAACTATAGTTTAACGCGGCCAGAGGCCGTGCGTAACGCACACTCGCGGGGGGCGAGCGAGGGCATTCTACAAACAGGAAGGCCAGCTACACTGTAGCTGGCCTTCCTGTTTGTAAGAGTAACTATACGTTACTTCAGTTTCTTGTCGTAAAATGATTCGAGGGCTTCGTCCAGGTAATTATACTCAAAAGTAAAGCCGGTTTTTAGCACTTTGTTCGCACTTACACGCTGGCTGTCGAGTACAACGCCGCTTTTCTGACCCAGTACCAGATTCAGGGCAAACTCAGGCACTTTAGGCAATACCAGCGGCTTGTGCATTGCTTCGGCCAGTACTTTGGTAAACTCCTTGTTGGTAACCGGGTGCGGTGCTACAGCGTTGTATACACCTTCAAACTGCGTGTCTTCTATGGCTTTGATAAACAGGCGGCAGGCATCGTCAATGTGTATCCAGGACATATACTGTTTGCCGGAACCAAGCGGAGCGCCGGCCAGCAACTTTACAGGGCGGGCCAGCTGTGGCAAAGCACCACCCAGGTTGCTGAGCACAATACCTAGTCTGAAGATAACAGTACGTAAGCCAAGGTCTTTCACCTGCCACGACGAGGCTTCCCAGGCTTTGCACACCTCTGCCAGGAAATCATCGGCCGGTATACTCTCTTCGGAAACAAGCTGGTCGCCGGAGTCGCCGTAAATACCGATAGCTGATGCAGCTATAAAGCCTTTTACATGATGCTCTGACTTTTGCAGGCACTGGTAAAGCAGCCTGGCGCTGTCTACACGGCTACTCACAATTTCGCGCTTGCGTTCTTCGTTCCAGTTGCCGGCTGCTACATTGGCCCCTGCCAGGTGTATAATGTAGTCGGCATAAGAGATGGCATTTTCATCAATATAGCTTTCTTTCAGGTCCCACCGGAACGTTTTATACTTCGAGAACTTGTTAGGGTCCCTGCTCAGGTGTGCCACTTCATAACCCTGGTCGATGAGCATCTCGGAGAGGCGTGAGCCAACCAGGCCGGAGCCACCTGTAATGAGTATTTTTTCGGGCATAGTGATTGGTTAAGAAAGCTTTATATAGAAGATACACTATACGTAAGTAGGGTGCAGTTTCGTTGTGCTAACTTAAAGTGCGCTGGTTAGTAAGGGCTATAGTTTACTGTTTACGAATATAAGCCAGGAATTCGTTGCGGTACTGGTCTTCCTGAAACAGGCCGTTGTACTCGGCTGTAATCGTACTGCTGGTAACATCGTTTACACCACGGCTCATTACGCACAGGTGGTCTGCCTCTATCAGTACGGCTACATCTTCTGTCTGCAGGGCTTGCTTCAGTTCGTCAGCTATCTGCATGGTCATGCGTTCCTGCACCTGCGGGCGGCGGGCGTAGTACTGCACAATACGGTTCAGTTTTGATAAGCCAATTACGTGTTCGCCTGGTATATAGGCCACATGCGCCTTGCCAATAATAGGCACAAAGTGGTGCTCGCAGGAAGAGTAAAGCGTAATGTCGCGCTCTACCAGCATGCGGCTGTACTTGTACTTGTTCTCGAAGCGGCGGATGGCCGGCTTGTTTTCCGGGTTCAGGCCATGAAAAATCTCTTTCACATACATTTTGGCTACGCGGTGGGGCGTGCCTTTCAGGCTGTCGTCGGTCAGGTCGAGGCCCAGCGTGTGCATTATCTCATGAAAATGGCCTTCGATAATCTTAATTTTCTCCTGGTCTGTCAGGTCAAAGGCATCCGGGCGCATAGGCGTGTCCAATGAGCTCATCATGTGGTCGTCCATAGCCTCCTTATCGTTCTCCAGGTCCTGGTTATCCATTATATTCAACAAAGTTTCGTTCAGTTTCATACAGTGTAATACCTAACGTGTAAGTATCGCTTATTCTGGGGCGGAGGATGTTCCAGATCACGATGGCGATGTTCTCAGCGGTAGGGTTTAATTCTTTAAATTCTTCCGTGTCCAGGTTCAGGTTTTTGTGGTCAAAGCGGCTGATTACTTCTTTTTTCAGAAGTTCGCTCAGTTGCTTCATATCGTACACATAACCGGTTTCTGCATCAACCGGGCCGGTAAGTTTTACAATTACCTCATAGTTGTGTCCGTGGTAGTTCGGGTTGCTGCATTTATCAAACACAGCGGCATTCTGTTCATCGCTCCACCTGGCATTGTACAGGCGGTGCGCGGCATTAAAATGCTCCTTCCGGCAAACAGTTACTTTCATAGTACCCCAACAACCTTTAGATGTAAATGTTATAGTTTAAACCATGCCTGGCCCGGAGGCTGGTCTTAAACCTGCAAAGGTAGCCAGTACTTCTGAATGGCAAATTAAAAATCTGACTAAATTAACGGAGCCGGCATCACGTTTCTCATTTGATTTATTTATTTTCGTAACGTTACATAGTGTAGCAAATCAATTTTTAGCCAATCGTTATTTATGAAACTGAGAGCTTTACTACTGATGCTGCTTTGCCTGGCAGCAGGTTTGTGTTATGCCCAAACAGGGCGGGTAGAGGAGAAAGAACAAACTATAAACGGTGTAAACAGGCGGGGGCAGCAGCTTACCGTGCAGCTGGACCCGGCACTGGTAGAGAAACTCTGGAAAAGCCAGCTAACCGGGAAAACCGGTAAGCTGAAATTAAAGAACAGCAAAGGCGTGTACACCGCCGAGGGGGTTGTGCTCGATACCATCTCCAGCAACCCGATGCGCATTATCTCAACTATAACCAGCAGCCCCGAAGGCAGCCACGTGTGGTGGTCGCTGGACATGGGCGTGGCTTACGTTGATAAGAGTGCTACGCCAAAAGAATATGCCGCTGCCGAAGGCTACCTGCTGGCGTTTGCCCGCAAAGCTTACCGCGAAGATGTTTTTAAACAAATAAATCAGGCCGAAGACGTGCTGCGTGCTACCAAACTGGAGCAGGACCGTGTGGTGAAGCAGGCCAACGACATACAGGCAAACATAGAAAAGAACAAGCAGCGCAAACTGCAACTGGAAGCCGAACTGGTAAAGAATGCCGAAGACCTGAAGCAACTCGAGCAAAATGTACAGCATAACCTGAAGCAGCAGGAAGCCAGCAAACAGCAGGTGCAGGAAATGGAGAAAGCCGTAGAAGCTGCCCGCGCCAAGCTGAATAACATAAAGTAAGCGTAACTATAGTTACCTATATCAAGACTCCCGCTGTAGTGTTGCTGCAGCGGGAGTCTTGTTTTTATGACTGTTTTGTAGCCAGGTGGCTATAGTTGCGGCGCTGAGATAAGCAGGCTAAAGATGCCTGGCATAGCGTAGTAGGATGCATATAGTAGAGATGTCATTTATATGGTACCAAGCTATAGTTTCTGATCCGGTTTCTTTTTCACGAGTTTGTCAAGCTCGAAGGTTTCGTTGTATTCTACTTCACCCAGCCTGTTATACCGAACAAAAGAGCCGTGCTTTTTGCTGTTCTTAAAATTGCCCACTTGCCATAGTTGCCCCGTTTCGCGGTAAAAGATTCATTCACCTTCCATCAGTCCGTTCTCAAACGTGCCAGTTGCCTTTACTTTTCCATTCTTATAGTAATAGGTCAGTTTGCTGCCCTTAAGTTCGTGGACAGGCTGGCCGTTTGTGTAAAATTTCTTTTCGAGCATGGGATAGGGTTTCTGTTGTAACCTCAGTTAAGTGCGAACACCGCCTCTTGCATACAATTCAGGTTTCAAAGTAATAATATACAACTTATCTCTGAAGGTAACATGCAGCCGTAATTCGGAATTCTGCCTACTTCACTGCATCCTTCATCCATCTGCCTATAGTTTCCAGAGCCACTGGCGCTATAGTTTCCTCTAGCTGGCCATACTCGTTTACCATTCCGGTGGTGGCGGTCTGGAACAGGTGATTCAGGTTGGGCAACTCTTTTAGAGTATAGTGTTTGTTACCAGCGGTTTTCAAAGCATCCTCAGTAGCAGGCAGGTTTTGCTGGTAGGGCACCTGCAGGTCTTTAGTACCATTCAGGGCCAGTACAGGCATCTTCAGCTTTTGTAGAGTAGGGGCAGGGCTATACTTCAGGAAGTTACGCATCCAGGGGGAGCTAAGCTGGGCAACAATAGTTTGCTCGTTTTGTGCTGTTAATCCAAGCTGCTTTTGCTCGGGTTCGGTCAGGTCTCTTTTGGTGCTTTGCTCTAACTCCCGGATGGCAGTGGCTGCTTTAAACAGGTCGGTTTCGGTGGCGGCTACTTCAAACTGTGCTTTGCGGAGTTGCAGGTATTTTTGCAGTAGCTCCTGCGGCATGCCGGCTGCTTGCAGCAAGGCTTCGTTTTGGGCTACCAGCAGGTCGGTGCCCGATACGGCGCTTCCGGCCATCAGTACTACAAAAGCCGTTTCAGGGTGCTTGGCGGCTACTTTAGCGGCTACCAGCGCACCTTCGGAGTGGCCCAGTAAGCCTATTTTCTTAGGATTAATGTTTTTATGGTTCCTCAGGTAAGTATAGGCGGCTTCGGTGTCGGTCGCGAAATCGTCGGTAGTGGCAGTGGCAAAGTTTCCGCCTGACTTACCTACACCACGGTCATCTAAACGCAGCACAGCAAAGCCCTGGCGAGTAAGGTAATCGGCCAGCACCAGGAAAGGCTTGTGCCCCATAATGGTCTGGTCACGGTCTTGCGGGCCGGAGCCGGAGATAAGGATAACTGCCGGAAACGGGCCTTTGCCCTGGGGTATAGTTAGCGTTCCGGCTAAAGAAATACCTGCTGCCTTGTTAGCTACAGTTACCTCCGTCTCCTGGTAAGGGTAAGGTTTTACAGGCTCCTGCGGGCGTTTGGCAACAGCGGCTTCGCCTTTGGTAAGCGGAATGTGCATGGTCTGCCCGGCCTGCTTCAGGGAACCGTCTATACTTTCCGGCCCTGTTATTTTGCCGGCATAAGCCCCACGGATGGCCTGTATATCCAGGTACACACTATCCTGCACGAGCCTGACCGAACTTACCGGAATGCCTGTTGCGCCCTGATCGGGACTATCCATAGTAGCGGAGAGAGTACCGTTGGTGTTGCTGATGTGGAAAACGAGCCGCAGTTTGGCGCCGCCTGCCTGTAGTGTACCGCTCCAGGAGCCAACTATAGTTGAGGCAGGCTGTTGTGCCAGCACGCTGCCTATCGTTAGTAAAACAACAAGTGTAAACAGGAAGTATCTTTTCATCGGAACTATAAGTGTTGTTAGGGTGAATTGCCTGAGTTATTGGACTGCCTGCTGCTCTTTGCGCGACAGTATAAAAGAGTAAACGACCGGGATCAGCACGGCGATAGCAGCTATCGTTAGAAAAACGGTGATGCGTGTAGCTGCGTCCGGGAGCAGGGCAGTAAGGCATATCAGCACGCCGGCAGCTATCCATATTTTGCCACCCAGGCGGTGTGTTTTGCGCCAGACGTTTTCACTTTCCAGAGTCCAGGGGGTGCGGATGCCGATAAAATAATTTGGCCGGATAGCCTGGAAATAATTACCAAACGAGAGGAACAGGAAGCCTACCAGCAGATTTATAAAATTTGTATCCTCAAGGTTGCCAACTTTAGCGCTATACACAATAAGCACCGACAAGGCTCCCATAAACAGCGCCAGCATAAAACGGAGCTGGTGGTATTTGCTGCCCATGCTGGAGATTTTCGCCTTTGGGTCTATGGCTGGTATAAGCAGTAGCAGCAGGTTCATGCCCGCAGTAATAAACACAATAAGCCCCGCCAGAAAATTTTTACTTCCCCAGCCGTCGGCCTCGCCTTTGTAGTTGAAGTGGATGGGCACACGGTCCGGCAGCTCCGGCCAGCTGATGAACAGGTAAGTGAGAGGTACAAGCAGCATCCCCCAGATCAGGATTTCCAGTAAGTAACTTTTCTGCTTCATGGCGCTATTTTTTCAGGTTCATCATCCACGCTAAAATATCGTCGAGCACGGTTGTATTCAGCGAGTAAATCACAAACTGCCCCCGCTTTTCCGACGACACCAGCTCTGCCTGGCTCAGAATATCGAGGTGGTGCGATATACTAGGTTTGGTAATGTTGAAGGCTTCTGCAATCTCACCGGCCGTCATGTCCTTTTCCTTCAGCAGATTCAGGATCTCCCGCCGGGTAGTGTCGTTCAGTGCCTTAAAAATCTTGTTCACGTAAGCTGTTAGGTATTTAGACAAATATCTAAATATTATACGCAAAAGCAAGTACCTGAGGAGATAAATTATAGTTGTGATAATTCATATAACGGAAAAGAACTATAGATTGCTCCTAAAGCTCAGGTATGATGCATTGCTATTGGTGCCCTTGTTCTTAGGGAATGTGGAGGAGTCAACGGGCACCATCACTTGTAACTCTTTAATACAGGAAAGCGGCCAGAGGCCGTAGGTAGCTCACACTCGCCGGAGGCGAGCGAGGGAGAAACTTGACAAAATACTGGTTGGGTGTTAGTTAGAGG
>DATBUF010000168.1:0-5200 GCA_036516435.1 Pontibacter sp. | reverse complement strand
CACATCCTGGACTATGATTATTATTTCCGGCTAACGGATGACCTGTTGCACCAGAACCTGTCCGGTGCGTTGCTTTTGTTTGATGACATCCTGAAGAATGGTTTTGATGCCCACAACTTCCTGGTAGGTATAGGCGAGCACTTCCGTAGTTTACTGGTTTGCAAAGACCAGGCAACCGTGCAACTGCTGGAGGTATCGGATAACATCAAAGCCAAGTATGCAGAGCAGTCGGCAAAGTCATCGGTATCGTTCCTGCTTTCGGGGCTGAACCTGGTAAGCACCTGCGACATGCACTACAAGAGCAGTAAAAACCAGCGCCTGCACGTAGAGTTGTGCCTGATGAAGATGGCGCATCTGAATGCAGCTCTCAGCTTTGCACAAACCGGAACAGAAGCAAAAAAAGCTAAGGTAGCGGCACCGGCACCAGCCCCTACCACCTCTACAGGTGCCACTACAGGTCTATCATCGGCAGCACATGCGGGTACAACTGTTCCCTCAGCAGGTTTGCAGCAGCCGGTTCCGGTCGGGAGCATTCCGGCTGCAGAAATGCAACAACCGCCAAAACCACAGCAGGTAACACTGGATGCGCATCTTTCCGCACCAGTAGCTCAGGCACCAGAGCCTGACAGGTCCAGGCCCGGTATGCCACCACCTAAAAAGCTAAGTAAACTACCCAGCCTGAAAGACCTGCAGCAACAGGCTTCAGCGGTGACCACTATAGCTGCCGAAGAAACGGAAGAAATACCCTATGGCACGCTTGTACCTATAGATGAAGCGAAGCTCCGGGCAGTGTGGCACACCATTCTCCGCCGCAAGAAGGAGGAGAACATGATGGAGTACACCCTGCTGAACCGTCAATATCACATCAGCGCTGATAACGAGATCATCCTACACCTCGAGAACCACGTGATGATGGACCAGTTCACAGCTATGTACCGCGACCTGGTACGGGAACTGAGGGACGGAACCGGCAACCGCACCATAAAATTAAAAGCGGAAGTAGTAGAAGTACAGGACGACAGCAGGAAGCTCTATACCTCGCAGGATAAATTTAACTACTTGGCAGAGAAATACCCCCTGATCGTCGATATGAAACAGCGACTGGGCTTAGATACAGATTTTTAAAAGGATTCGCTTTATCTTTGTCATGCTGCCCTTGTAACCACTTAATTGGCAGCGCTTTTGATATCTAACAAAACATACCATGAAAAAAGGATTATCGCTGTTGCTGATAGCCTCTGCGTTTACACTTACGCAATGTAAGAACGAGGCTTACCAGTCGCAGTCGGCTACCGGCACGGCAGCCTCAGCTTCTACCCAGAAGGAATACAAGTACGAAACTGTACCCGGCGACCCGCTAAACGCCCGTGTGTACACTTTAGACAACGGCCTGAAAGTGTACCTGACAGACTATGAGGATGCACCACGCATCCAGACGTACATAGCAGTGCGTGCCGGCTCTAAAAACGACCCTGCTGATGCGACCGGCCTGGCCCACTACCTGGAGCACATGGTGTTTAAAGGCACATCCAAATTAGGTACTCAGAACTGGGAAAAAGAGAAAGTAGAGCTAGCTAAAATTGAAGCACTGTACGAAAAATACAGAGCCACAAAAGACGAAGCAGCCCGCAAAAAAATCTACCACCAGATCGATTCTGTTTCGGGAGTAGCAGCCACCTATGCTGTTGCCAACGAATACGATAAAATAGTAGGTGCTATTGGCGCGGAGGGAACCAACGCCTATACTTCAGTAGAGCAAACCGTTTATACAAATGATATCCCGTCTAACCAGCTGGACCGCTGGCTGGAACTGGAAGCCGAGCGCTTCTCTGAAATGGCACCGCGTCTGTTCCATACAGAACTTGAAGCCGTTTATGAAGAGAAAAACCGCTCGCTTGATAATGATGGTGGGAAAGTGATGGAGGCGATGAACGAAGCCCTCTTCCCGACGCACCAGTATGGCACGCAGACAACTATAGGTACCATCGAGCACCTGAAGAATCCTTCTATCACGGAGATTAACAAGTATTTTGATAAGTACTATGTGCCCAATAACATAGCCATTGCGCTGAGCGGCGACATTGATTTTGATGCAACTATCCGCGCTATTGACAAGCACTTTGGCAAACTGCAGAAAAAACCAATACCAACGTTCCAGGTAGCCCAGGAGAAGCCTATCACGAAGCCAATCGTGAAGGAAGTAGCTGGACCAAGCGCTGAGAACGTAGCCATAGGGTACCGTTTCCCGGGCATGAACTCCCGCGACGCCCTGGTACTGACGATGATCAGCAACATTCTGTACAACGGCCAGACAGGTCTGATTGACCTGAACCTAAACCAAAAACAGAGAGTACTGCAGGCATATGGTTACGATAACCAGATGAAAGATTATTCTGTCTTCCGCCTGGGTGGTGCACCGCGCCAGGGCCAGAAGCTGGAAGAAGTAAAGGATATGCTGTTACAGCAGGTAGACCTTGTAAAACAGGGTAAATTTGAGGACTGGCTGATTCCGGCTATCATCAACAACGAGAAGATCAGTCTGATGAAGGCGTATGAAGACAATGGTAACCGCGCTGATGCCTTTGTAACTGCCTTTATCTACGACATGGACTGGAAAGACTATGTGAATCGCCCTGCCGAGTTTGCCAAAATCACAAAGCAGGATGTAATAGATGTAGCTAACAAATACCTGAATGACAACTACGTGCTCATCTACAAGCACAGCGATAGCAAGGCAACTGCCGCCAAAGTAGAAAAGCCAAGCATCACGCCAGTACCTGTAAACCGCGATGCCCAGTCTGATTACTACAAGGCGTTTATGGCCAAGCAGGCTCCTGCCGTGTCACCTGCTTTTGTAGATTACGAAAGAGACATCCAGAAAGCGACGCTTAAGAACAACATCCCATTACTATACACTCAAAATAAAGAGAACGGCCTGTTCCAGTTGTACTACATCCTGGATATGGGTACCAACAACGATCCCAAACTGGGCATGGCGGTAAATTACCTCCGTTTTCTGGGTAACGACAAGTATAGCGCCGAGCAACTGAAAGAAGAGTTCTACAAGCTGGGTACGTCTTTCAATGTATCTTCCTCCGCCGATCAGGTATATGTAACATTATCAGGTCTGGATGAGAATTTTGAAAAAGCACTGGCCCTGTTCGAGTATACACTTCAGAACCCGAAACCAGACCAGACTGCTTTGGACAACATGGTAGCCGGCATGCTGAAAGCACGTAACGATGCCAAGCTGAACAAAGGTGTAATTCTGCAGCAGGCACTGGTAAACTATGCCAAGTATGGCCCGAAGAACCCGTTCAACACGGTACTGAGCGAAAAGGAACTGAAGGCTGTGAAGCCACAGGAATTGGTAAATCTGATCAAGAGCATCCCGACGTATGAGCACCGCGTGCTGTATTACGGCCCACGCGCTACCGACAAGCTGGTTGCCGCCCTGAATGCCGGCCACATTGTACCAGCTAAACTGAAACCAACACCAGCTGAGAAAGTGTACCCTGAGCTTGATATTAAGCAGCCGATGGTATACTGGGCAGACTACAACATGGTGCAGGCCGAAATGATGTTCCTGAGCAAGTCTGTTCCGTTCAGCAAGGAATTGCTACCAACCATCAGATTGTATAACCAGTACTTTGGCGGTGGCATGGGCTCTATCGTATTCCAGGAACTACGTGAGTCAAAAGCATTGGCTTACTCTGCTTCCTCAGGTTATAGTTCTGCGCCTAAAAAGGATCGCTCTAACTACATCATGTCTTACATTGGCACCCAGGCTGATAAGTTACCGGAAGCAATGGCCGGTATGCAGGAGCTGTTGAACAACATGCCACTGGCCGAGCAGAACTATGAGATTGCCAAAGCATCGTTGCGTAACAGCATTTCTACGGATCGTATTACGAAGTCTGACATTCTATTCGACTATGAACGCGCCAAGAAGCTTGGTATTGACTATGACATCCGTAAAGATGTGTACGAAAGTGCCAACTCCCTGACCTTTGATCAGTTACAGAAGTTCCAGCAGCAGTACGTAAAAGCTCAGCCGCAAGCTATACTTGTGATCGGCTCTAAAGACCGCCTGAACTTTAAAGCGCTGGAGAAGTACGGCAAAGTGAAGCAACTGACTCTGAAGGAACTGTTCGGATACTAACCTGAACTATAGTTGGGCGCAAAGTTTAGCACCTTTAGAAACAAAATCGGCAGCCATACCTGGCTGCCGATTTTGTTTTATAGTTGTTTATAGTAGCTTACCTATAGTTTTAAAAATAAATATTTACCGCTTAGCCAGCACTTCAGCTACAGTGGTCCATTTTATTTCAGGATAGCGGTTGTTATCTAAAGGCTCCAGTTTTGGCAATCCGCTGAACATGTCGCGCATATACTGCATGCCCTGCCAGGCGGGGAATACTTCTTCGTTACCCGGTGTAAACGCTTTGGTGATCTTAATAATCGCATTCAGTAAACCCAATCCACCAACCCGCAACAGTTTATATTCTTCTCCGGTGGCTTTACTCGCAGCATCTTTCAAACCATGGGCATTTAGCACGTCACCGGCAATGCGCAGGTAACGTGGTGTGGTTGGGTCAAGTGCTGCAACGGCAGTATAATCGGCTGTGTTTTGTATAGTTGTGAAATCCATGAGCTGATCTGGATTGCCATAGAACATGACCTTTTTTATCGGAAACAGCACTATAGGTGCCTGCCCGGTTAGCAGATCAGCGAACATGCCGCATAAAATGGAAGTTGTAGCGATTGGCGCTTTGTCTAAACGCTCCTTAAATTCTTTCCGGAAGTCCAGGTTGCGGTTGTTGCCATACGGCAGCTTCGTGAAATCAATGGCAAAATCGGAAGGAATAAAACGAGGTACACCCGCTGTTACAGCTGCATTAAGTAACAAAGTCTGAATCCCAACTATAACATAGTGCAAGCCCGACAACGCCGAAACTACACAGCTAGCTCCTTCGCAGGCCTTCGCTAACTCACCAGCATTATGGAAATCTACTTCAACTATAGTTGCTCCTGCTTTCCGCAAGGCATCTACTCTGGCTTTGTCGCTATCGCTACGGACAAGTACTCTAACTATAGCACCTTTCTCAAGAAGTGATCTGGCAATGCGCCCGCCTAAATCTCCGGTGGCTCCTGCTAAAACTATAGTTTGTGATGCTGAAGAAGTGCTGTTTTCCATAGC
>DATBUF010000167.1:0-8779 GCA_036516435.1 Pontibacter sp. | reverse complement strand
TTCTTTGGCAAATGTGATCTTAACCAGCAATTCACCAGGTCTTACCTCCTCCACTATGCCTTCAATAGCTCCGTCATCAAACAGGATGGGCTCTCCTTTTTTTACCTGGTCAAATACTTCGGGCAGGGTGCAGGAAATATGTGCTGGCTTCAGGATATGCCCGTTCGCATCAAAAACAGCCGGTTCGCCAGGAATCGGGTCGCGGTGCAGGATCAGCAGGTGATCTTTTTTCAGCAGAATAGGCAACTCTGTAGAGGGCAGCTCGCCTACAATGGTCTTGCTTTCAGCTATAGTTTCGTTTTCTACTGTCAGGATGGTGCCGGTAGCTACATATGAGGTCTTGAGCAGGTGTGCGATTACGCCTTTCTTCTCCTTTCGTACCACAGATAAGGTACGTTTCCGGCCGCGGGTATCCTTAAACCGGATGCTGTCGCCTTCCTGTAGTTGTGCTGCCCAGATGCCATCTACCGGCAAGGTGGCATCCACTTTGCCTGGTGCCGGTGTGTTTGGTGCGGCAATCCAGACAATAGCCGGAGAGGCAACGAGACCTATTTCGTTATTTACCGGGCGTATGGCCATTACTTTGGGTCCTGTCTGAAGGTCGCCTGTGCGGAGCTTTGGGCCCATCAGGTCGCAGAGTACGGCGCAGGAGGTGCCCGTTTCTTTTTCAGCTTTCCGGATGTTACGGATCATGGCAAGCCATACTTCTGGTGTGTCGTGTGCACAGTTAATGCGGGCGCAATCCATACCGGCCTTCAGCATGCGGACTACCAGCTGGTAATCTTTGGCCAGATCTGAGGAGAGGGTAACCATAATGCGCGTAGTGCGCTCTTCGGGCAGAGGGCCTAAGAGGCTTTCGGTATGTTGCGTCAGTAGCTTCCGGTTTTCGAAAAACGAAACTTCGGGCTGCTCCTCAAACGGAGGGCAACCCGCCAGGTGGCACAACTGGTTGAGCACGGCATGCAGGCTTGCCAGCACATGGCCTTCAGCACGGCCCAGCGACGATAGGCCTAATACCATCAGTGCTTCCTGTAGTTCCCGTATGTCGTGCTGGCGCAGGGCAAGGTAGTGCAGCAGGTTCCGGGCACTTTTCCTGAAGCGTGGGTGCACTCTCCTGAGTTCCTCATTAAACTTCTCCTCTAAGGCAACTGCTTCTTTATAAAGTTTTTCCAGTTCAGAGATCAGGTTTGTATAGTTCTTTTGTGACTGCTTCATACTTGCTAATACTGTTAAAAGGTGGGCAGGTTGTAGCACGAAATGCCTGCTACAGGCATGGGAAAGGACTACTCTCAAGATAGCAAAATTAATTACCAAGTCCAGCAAATGTAGCTGTAGCGGAGAGCGGACATAAGGTAGCGTAAAACCAAAAAGTTGCGCCTAAAGAGCTATATAAGGCTTTTGAATATTTTTTTTAAGTTTCGTTTGCTTTTATATTGGTTTTGTTTTTAGTTTTAAACGAAATACAAGGTAAATAATAACAATAAATTAATAATGTATCCGAAAGAAGTAGAAGCGGGGGAGCGTAAGTTTGAACGGGAAAAGTTTGTAGAACGCATTCAGCAGCAATCGTCTGAGTGGGATGTAATTGTAGTTGGTGGCGGTGCAACAGGACTCGGTGTGGCTGTTGATGCTGCAGCCCGGGGATACAAAACTCTTCTTCTGGAGCAGGCTGATTTTGCAAAGGGTACCTCCAGCCGTAGTACGAAACTGGTGCATGGCGGTGTGCGCTACCTGGCACAGGGCGATGTGAGCCTGGTGTATGAAGCACTGCATGAGCGCGGGTTACTCCTGCAGAATGCGCCGCACCTGGTGCATGTGCAGCCTTTTGTAATTCCGAGCTATAGTTGGTTTAACAAGGGCTTCTACGGCATTGGCCTTACCATCTACGACTGGATGGCTGGTAAATACAGGTTTAAAAAAACAGAGCTGCTGGGTAAGAAAACAGTAAGCAAACTGTTGCCAAATGTGGTGCAGGACAACCTGAAAGGCGGTATAGTTTACTACGACGGGCAATTTGATGATGCCCGACTGGCTGTAAACCTGGCACAGACCTGTGCCGCGCAAGGTGGCGTATTGCTCAACTACTTTAAAGTAACCGGTCTACTGAAAGACCAACAGAGCAAAATAGCCGGTGTAAAGGCACAGGACCTGGAAAGTGGCCAGACGTACGAACTGAAAGCGAAAGTAGTCATCAACGCAACCGGCGTCTTCGTGAATGATTTGCTGAAAATGGATAAGCCGGCGCAGGAACCGTTGGTGCGCCCGAGTCAGGGAGTGCACGTGGTGCTGGATAAAGCTTTCCTGAATGGCGATACAGCCCTGATGATTCCGAAAACACCGGACGGACGCGTGTTGTTTGCTGTGCCTTGGCATAACCATGTGCTGGTTGGTACCACCGACACGCCTTTGAACAGCAGTAGCCTGGAGCCAACTGCCCTGGAAGATGAGATTAGTTTTATTTTGAATACTGCCGGCCAGTATCTGGTGCGCAAACCTGCACGCAAAGATGTGCTGAGCGTTTTTGCAGGTTTGCGTCCGCTGGCTGCACCGGCTAAGGGTACTAATAGCACCAAGGAAATCTCGCGTAGCCACAAGCTTATAGTTGCGGATTCTGGTCTGGTAACTATAACCGGCGGCAAGTGGACTACCTACCGCAAAATGGCGGAAGATACGATGGGAGAAGCTATCCGGGTTGGGCAACTGCCTGCAAAATCTTGTGCTACTGCCAATCTGAAAATACATGGCTACGCAGAACCTACGGCCAGTCATCTGAGTGTGTATGGCAGTGATGCGGCTGGTATCCGTGCCCTTATCAGTAAGCAGCCAGAGTTGGCGCAGAAGCTACATCCTGATTTCCCGAACACGCAGGCGGAAGTTGTATGGGCAGTGAAGCAGGAAATGGCCAGAACAGTAGAGGATGTGCTTGCCAGAAGAATGCGTGTCCTGTTCCTGAATGCGAAAGTAGCCATCGACATGGCGCCGGCTGTAGCTGCAACTATGGCAGCAGTCCTGGGGCGTAACGACGAATGGAGACAGGAGCAACTCCATAGCTTTATAAAGCTTGCTAACCAGTATTTGCTGGAGCCTTACACTCCGGAAACGGTGGTGGTGCAGCGGGTGGCTTAAGCAACTATAGTGGTGTGCCAAACAACACCTGATGGGGATAGTACAAGTAGTTATATTAGTATTATCCTATATATAAGCAGTTGTTTTTTAGACTATTAAATATGCGAGATACCTGTTCTTTAGATAAAATTTTGGAAATTAGAGCGGCCGTAACACAAGATACGAGCCTTTAATAAAGAATTAAATATAAAGTTGCATTCTGTGTATAATCCTAATTTAAAATTGATTGTGCAGGGAAAGCAACTATAGAACAGGAACAGAATAGCTTAAAAATTTTACAAGATTAAGTATGCGTCTTATTTCACCGGCCCCTCACGCAGATCGGCTGCCTTTAGAACGAATAGATCCGGAGTATAAGCGCCTGCGCCTTCAGGTATTTATCGGGATCTTTGTGGGTTACGCCGGGTATTACCTGGTGCGTAAAAACTTCTCGCTCGTAATGCCTGACCTGATAGCGCAGGGATATTCTAAAGCCGATCTTGGCTTTGCACTCTCAGGAGTATCTATTGCGTATGGCCTGAGCAAATTCCTGATGGGCAACGTGTCTGACAGGAGCAACGCCCGTAACTTCCTAACTATAGGCCTGGTACTTTCTGCCCTTACTATGATTTTTATGGGGGTATCGCCATGGGCTACCAGCTCCATCATGGTCATGTTTGTGCTGTTGTTCCTGAATGGCTGGTTCCAGGGAATGGGCTGGCCTCCGTGCGGCCGCGTGATGGTGCACTGGTTCTCTACCAAAGAGCGCGGTACCAAAATGTCGATCTGGAACGTGGCGCACAATGTTGGTGGTGGTCTTATCGGGCCGCTCTCCATAGCAGCAATGGTGCTTTTCGGTACGTGGCAGAGTGTGCTATACTTCCCCGGCCTGATTGCCCTGCTCACGGCTCTGGTAACCTACATGCTGGTGCGCGATACGCCGCAATCGTGCGGGCTGCCAACTATAGAAGAGTATAAAAACGATTATCCCAAAAACTATAGCGCCGATCAGGAGAAAGAGCTGAGTGCCAAGGAGATCTTCTTCAAGTATGTTTTCAACAACCGCATGCTCTGGTACATTGCCTTTGCCAATGCCTTTGTATACCTGGTGCGCTACGGCATCCTCGACTGGGCACCAACTTATCTGGAAGAGGCAAAAGGCTTCTCGGTAAAAGAAACAGGGTGGGCCTACTTTGCCTACGAATATGCCGGCATACCCGGTACCCTGCTGTGCGGCTGGATCAGCGATAAAGTATTTAAAGGCCGCCGTGCCCCTGCCACTATTATTTACATGGTTCTGGTGCTGATAGCAGTTATAGTATACTGGAAAAATCCGGCGGGTAACATTTGGGTTGATAACCTGGCCCTGATTGCGATTGGCTTCCTGATTTACGGACCGGTTATGCTGATAGGAGTACAGGCGCTGGATCTGGTTGCTAAGAAAGCAGCTGGAACTGCAGCCGGGCTTACAGGCCTGTTTGGTTACATGGGCGGCGCCCTGTTTGCCAATATTGCCATGGGCTTTGTGGTAGATGCCTGGGGCTGGGACGGTGGCTTTGAGGTGCTGATTGCGGCCTGTCTGCTCTCGATCTTCTTTACCGCACTTACCTGGAACAAGGAGAAGGAAAACTTAGGATTAACACAATCATAACAATACATCACAAACGCTTAACACAAACAAGATAACTCTCAATACCAGTTTTAAACCAAATCAGATGGAAAAACTTATACTCCCGCCCAAAAGGAGCAGGAATAACTTTAAAAGAAGTTTATGGCTGTGCTCGTGCCTGCTGTTAGCCGGAAACGGGTTGGCGGCAGATACAGTAGCGTCTACTGTGTATGTGCAGGCTGCGCAAAATCAGAAAATAACGGTAAAAGGAAAAGTAGTTGCCGGCGACGACGGTAGTGCGTTACCTGGCGTTACAATTCTGGCAAACCAGCAGCCGGTAGGTGTAACCAACGTGGAAGGTAACTTTAAGGTAGAGGTTGAAAAAGGCGCTCTGCTTACCTTCCGTTTTGTGGGTTACCAGATGCAGAACATAACTGCTACAAAGCCGGAAGAAAACCTGACAGTTACCCTGAATACAGACAGCAAGCAGTTGTCAGAAGTGGTAGTAACAGCACTGGGTATCAAGCGTGAAGAGAAAGCACTGGGTTACGCAGTGTCGCAGGTAAAAGGCGATGAGCTAACGCAAGCAATTTCCAACAACTGGACAGATGCGCTTTCAGGTAAAGTAGCCGGTCTGAACATGGTAAAGTCAGGCGGTGGACCTGCCGGCTCTAACAAGATCGTACTTCGGGGCGAGAATAACCTGACGGGCAGTAACGAAGCGCTGATTGTAGTGGACGGCGTAATCATGAGCAGCCCGCGTACTGGCTCAGGTAGTGGCGCTTACCTGTCATCAGATAACGCCATTGACTTTGGTAACCCGCTTAATGACCTTAACCCGGAAGATATTGAGAGTGTATCGGTGCTGAAGGGATCGGGTGCAGCAGCGCTCTACGGTTCCAGAGGTGCCAATGGTGCGATCATCATCACCACCAAGTCCGGTAACTCCAAAAAGAAAGGTGTAGGTGTAACTATAAACTCTAATACTACTGTAAGTTCTGTGTCGCGCTGGCCTGACTACCAGTATGAGTATGGCCAGGGCTTAGGTGGCCAGGACCTGTACTACTCTTACGAGAATACCGAAGATGGTAAGAGTACAAAGGGTACCAGTTCTGCCTGGGGGCCGCGCTTTAACGGGCAAAGCTATTACCAGTACGATCCGGTAACCGGAACAACAGGTGCTACCCGCACGCCGTGGGTACCTTACGAAAACAACCGTAAAGACTTCTTTGAGGCTGCCAAAACATTCACGAACAGTATAAGCATCGAAGGAGGAACAGATAAAACATCGGCTCGTTTATCGTATACCAACCTACAGAATACCTGGATCGTTCCGAATACAGGCTACATGCGTAACACGGTAGCTCTGTCCCTGAGCCATAAGGTAACCGATAAGCTGCAGTTTGCATCCAAAGTAAACTATACCAACAACACCAGCGACAACCTGCCATCTACAGGGTACAACAACCACACTATCATGTACTTTATCCGGGGGCTTTCACCTAACGTGAACCTGGATTGGTTTAAGCCTTACTGGTTACCAGGCCAGGAGGGGTTAAAGCAGAATAGCCCGTTCAGCGGTATCCTGGATAACCCGTTCTTCCAGGCATACGAAATGCTGAATAAGTCTAACAGAGATGGTATAGTTGGAAATATTTCGGCTACCTACAACTTCACCAAGGATCTTAGCCTGATGGTGCGCTCCTCTCTGGAGTTCTCGCACGAGGGACGCTCGCAGCAGCGCCCATGGGATACAGAAAAATTCCCGCTTGGTATGTATCGCACGCAGAGCATCTTCAGCCGCGAAATGACGAACGATTTTATGCTGCGTTATAACCGCGAGATCTCTGATAAACTTCGTGCCGGTGCATCATTTGGTGGTAGTGCCATGTCGAACCGCTACTCACGCGATGACCTGAGAGCCGACAAGCTGCTTATTCCGGGCGAATACAATTTCTCGAATAGCAAAGAGGTTCCGGTGGCCTTACCTTACCGTAGCGGCTACGATGTGAACAGCATCTACGCCCTCGCAGAGTTCAGCTATGATAACGTGATTTTCCTGGATCTGACAGGTCGCCAGGACTGGACAAGTACGCTAGCAAGCCCGCTTAAGCCTAGGGTAGATCCGTTCTTCTACCCGTCTGTAAACCTGAGCGGTGTGATCTCTGACATGACACAGATGCCGAGCTACATTTCCTTCCTGAAGGTAAGAGGTTCCTGGTCCAAAGTAGGTAGTGGTGGTACTGACCCATACCTGACTGTATTTACCTACAGTTCAGCCGATGGATTCCCATCGGGCTTAAGTAACCCGGGTGCACTTCCTAACCCGGATTTGCAGCCACTTACAACTGTGAGCAAAGAGCTGGGTGTAGACCTGCGCCTGTTCCGCAACAGACTTGGTGTTGATGTGTCGCTTTACAAGAGCAATACCTACGACCAGATTCTGAAAGCACCTATCGACCGTGCAACTGGCTTTAGCTCTATATGGCTGAACGCTGGCGAAGTAGAGAACAAGGGGATTGAAGTACAGGCAAATGCTAAATTGCTGGAGAACAAGAATGGCCTGAATGTAGAGCTATTCGGTACTTATACCTCTAACAGAAACAAAGTGCTGGCGCTGGCTGACAGCCTCTCAAACTATATCATGGCAACAGGTCCTGGCTCGCGTGGTACAATGGAAGCCCGTGTAGGTGGCCCGATGGGTGCATTGTATGGCCTTGGCTACGAGCGTGCTCCTGACGGACAGATTATATACGACGAGAATGGCTTGCCAATACTAGGACAAGAAATAAAATACCTTGGTAAGGTGGCACCTGACTGGAGAGGTAGCATCGGGGCAAATGTGAAATACAAGAACTTTGGCCTGAATGTGTTGCTGGATGGCCAGTTTGGGGGTGTAGCTTACTCCCTGACACATGCTGTGCTGATGGAAGAAGGTAAACTGAAGAAAACATTGCCGGGCCGCTACAACGGTATCATTGGTGATGGGGTGATTAGGAATGCTGACGGTACCTACCGACCGAACGATGTATTGGTAACCAACATGGAAACCTATTATAAGCGTCATTCGGGTCGTGATAATGTGGAAGCCAACACCTTCAGCACCGATTACATTAAGCTACGTGAAGTACGCTTAGACTATACTGTGCCAACAAGCGTGCTTCAGAAGCTGAAGTTACAGCGTGCAAGTGTTGGGGTGTTTGGTCGCGACCTGTTCATGATCACAGAATGGCCATCGTTTGACCCTGAAATCGGTACGCTGAGCGGCGGTGACATAATAGGTGGCTTTGAGATAGGCCAGTTCCCGCCAACCAGATCATTTGGTCTGAACCTTACTGTTGGTATCTAATTTTTTAGGAAGATTCATCATGAAAAAGATAAAAATATTTACTCTTACGGCACTGGCAGCTTCCTGCCTTGCCACAACTTCCTGCACCAAGGATTTTGAGGAGCTGAACAAAAACCCGAATGCGGCACGCTATACCACGCCGGCGTCGCTGCTGGCACCTGCGCTGCACGATGCGGTAACCCGCAATAACAACCGCGCCCTGCGTCTTACCAATGAGCTGATGCAGGTGCACGTAACCATTATAGATACTGATGAAATCCATCGCTACGTAGTCCGTCCTTCGGAGTCGGATTACATGTGGAACAACTGGTACCTGCAGCGCACAAACTTTTTAGATATCTATAATAACGCGCTGCTAACCCAGAATAAGGGCTATATGGGTATCGGCCTGATCCTGGATGTGTGGGTAAGCTCGCTGATTACAGATACGTTTGGCGATGTGCCTTACTCGGAAGCAAACAAAGGCCGTGAGGGTAAACTACAGCCTAAGTTTGATCGTCAGGAGGTAATTTACAAAGATCTGTTCGCTAAACTGGAGGAGGCGAATGCGCTGCTGGCCTCGCTGGAGACTGCCGCTGGAAAACTGCCTGTAGAACTCCCGATTGAAGAGAGAGGGCTTGATCCGCTATACAAAGGCAACCTGACGCAATGGAGAAAGTTCGGTAACTCCTTATACCTGCGCCTGCTGATGCGTGCATCCGGCAGACCGGAAGTAA
>DATBUF010000166.1:0-9594 GCA_036516435.1 Pontibacter sp. | reverse complement strand
AATACCGGGAAGACAATTACTGCCTTGAATATCAACTACACCGGAGAGCAGTGGCGAAGTGCCCGGCCCGCCACACCACAGCACATGTTATCTTTCTGGTACGCTACTGGTGCAGATCCGTCAGCCTTTAACCTTTTGCCTAAATCGGATGCTGGCTGGACAAATGTAAAAGAACTGGACTTTTACGGCCCGGTTTTCTATGCTGCCGGGAGTGGCCTGGATGGAAATGCACCTGCCAACAAGCGTTACCTGTTTGCCACTATTCCGGTAACTATTCCTGACAAAGGGTACGTAATGCTGCGCTGGAAGGACATGGACGAGTTTGAGAATGACCATGGGTTAGCCATAGATGATTTCAGCATGACCTGGAGCACAAGTACAACTGTCGGACCGATTATTATGCCGGTTGAACTGGTAAGTTTTACGGGTAGGCAAGTAGGCCAGGAAATACAGCTGAACTGGGCAACCGCTTCAGAACATGAAAATAAGCACTTTATAGTAGAGCGGAGCCAGGATGCTAAAGCGTTTGAAACTATAGCAGCTATAGCCGGAAAGGGTAGTAGCTCCATAAGGTCTGCCTATAGTTACACAGACCAGGCACCGTTACAGGGAATAGCATACTATAGGTTAAAGCAAGTGGATCTGGACGGAACACAGGCTTACTCCAAGATTATAGCTGTAAACATGCAGTTTGCCGGAAACGCTATCCTTTACCCAACTATAGCTACAGATTTCATAAACCTGGAAGTAACTACCCCTGGCGCAGTAGCTACGGCGTATGACGTTACAGGTAGGCAGGTACTGCAGCAGCAACTTTCACCAGATACCCGGAAGTATGTACTGGATGTTAGTAAGTTACAGGCTGGTAGCTATAGTTTGATGTTGCTTTCTCCTAAAGGTGAACGACAGGTATTGCGGTTTGTGAAGCGGTAAACGCTAGAAACTTGAAACACGAAAGGCAGCTATAGTTAGCTGCCTTTCGTGTTATATAGTAAATATGTTTGAATCTCTGTGTTATACCGAGAAGCTGTCGCCGCAGCCGCAGGTACGGCTGGCATTTGGGTTATTGAAGAAGAAGCCTTTGCCGTTCAGTCCGTCAGAGAAATCGAGTTCAGTGCCGGCCAAGTACAGGAAGCTTTTCATGTCTACCACTACTTTAATGCCTTTGTCCTCAAACTCCTGGTCCATTGGCTTTACTTCATCGTCAAAATCCAGGTTGTAGGAGAGGCCGGAGCAGCCACCGCCTGCCACAGATGCACGCAAACGGAAGGTGTCGTCCAGCTTCGCATCCTGCTTCAGCCTAATAACTTTCTCTTTTGCTTTATCTGATACTGTTATCATAACTATAAATCTTTAAGATACCGGGTTCATTACAACACTAAATACAGTAATAGTGTTCATGTCGCGGCCAAAGTATAACTTGTCGAGTGCCTCATACATGTTGCGGGCCCGGAAGTAAGAAGTATTCAGTTCCTTATCGCCGCGGGCCATCCACTGCACTGTATAAGAGCTTTCCTTATCGCGATAGTTCTGCACATACTCCAGCATTTTCCGGAGCACATCTATCCGGTCGTAGCCCGTTTCGGTATGGAACAGGAACGACTGGTTGTGGCGCGGATTTACCGTGATCAGGTCCAGGCGCGTCTTGTTTTCGATCTGCCGGAATTCAAAAAGCAGACTGCTGCCGCCTATGCCTAAGTGGTTTTCAATCTGCTTCTGAATGCGTGCACTCTCTATGTGCACCTCTGTTGTTGACTCCATCGAGTCGGCTCCTTAGTGGTGAGACTTAGGCATTTCCAGTGCCGGTAAGCCGTTCTTTACTCTGTAGTCGTTGATGGCAGATTTGATAGCATCCTCAGCTAATACAGAGCAGTGAATTTTTACCGGAGGTAAAGCCAGCTCTTCCACAATGTCCATGTTGTCGATAGCCAGTGCCTCGTCAACAGTTTTACCTTTCAGCCACTCAGTTGCCAGCGATGAAGAAGCAATAGCAGAACCACAGCCGAACGTCTTGAACTTGGCATCCGTGATCACCTGGTTCTCATCTACTTCAATCTGGAGACGCATCACGTCGCCGCACTCAGGCGCACCTACAAGGCCGGTTCCCACATTGTTCTTCGCTTTATCAAGCGTACCAACGTTACGTGGGTTGTTATAATGATCAATTACTTTATCTGAATAAGCCATAGCTCTTTTTAATTATTAATGATGAATTACAAATTATGAATTGAATCAGAAACTGTGAACTATGACGTTTGTTTTAGCAAGCCATTCATAATTCATAATTTCTAATTCATAATTAATATCCTAGTGTTCTGCCCACTCAATCGAGTTCAGGTCAATGCCTTCTTTGTACATTTCCCAAAGCGGCGACATCTCACGCAGTTTCGTAACTGCCTCTTTTACGTGGTTGATGGCGAAGTCTACTTCCTCATCGGTTGTAAAGCGGCTCAGACCGAAACGTAATGATGAGTGTGCCAGGTCGTCGCTCAGGCCCAGTGCCTTAAGTACGTAAGATGGCTCCAAAGATGCTGAAGTACAGGCAGATCCGGAAGAAACTGCGATGTCTTTTACACCCATCATCAAACCTTCGCCTTCTACATACTTAAACGAAATATTGCTAACGTGTGGCAAACGATGCTCTACTGAGCCGTTCACGTAAGATTCTTCTATAGTCAGGAGTTCTTTCTCCAGTCTGTCGCGCATAGCAGAGATACGGGCCGTATCGGCTTCCATTTCCTGTCTGGCAAGCTCGCAGGCTTTACCCAAACCAACTATACCGGGCACGTTCAGTGTACCGGAACGCATGCCGCGCTCGTGTCCGCCACCGTCCATCTGCGCTGTAACTTTAACGCGTGGGTTTTTACGGCGTACGTACAGGGCGCCCACACCTTTCGGGCCGTACATTTTGTGACCGGAAAAAGCCATCAGGTCGATGCCGTCAGCTTCCACATCTACCGGAATTTTACCAACTGCCTGCGTAGCATCTGTAAAGAACAGGATGCCGTGCTTTTTAGCGATTTTAGAGATCTCACGGATCGGCTGGATCACGCCTACCTCATTGTTCGCATACATGATCGAGATCAGGATGGTTTTATCAGTAATAGCTTGTTCCAGTTCTTTCAGGTCAATCAGACCCTGTTCGTTTACAGGAAGATACGTTACTTTGCCGCCAATCTTTTCGATGTGCTTGCAGGTGTCTAACACAGCTTTGTGCTCGGTGGTAGCCGTAATAATGTGGTTCCCTTTAGAGGCATACATTTCAAATACACCTTTGATAGCCAGGTTATCAGACTCCGTAGCACCAGAGGTAAAGATGATCTCTTTTGAATTACAGTTGATCAGCGAAGCGATCTGCTCACGGGCATAATCAACGGCTTCTTCGGCATGCCAGCCAAACGCGTGGTTACGCGAGGCTGCGTTACCAAACTTGTTTGTAAAGTATGGCAACATGGTGTCCAACACGCGTGGGTCTAATGGCGTAGTGGCGTTATTATCTAAATATATCGGAAATGTTAGCATAGCACTTTAAAATATCTCTTTTAACTCTGCTACCATAACAGTTAACAGAATTGATTAGTTTTGATTCGGCGCAAAAATACGAAATATTACTTACTTAGACTAATTACAAATTCAAAATGAAAAAGGTAGAACATATTGGCATAGCGGTAAAGAATTTTAGCGAAGCAAACGGGTTGTATTACAAATTACTTGGCGCAGAACCGTATAAAACAGAGCACGTGGACTCGGAAGGCGTAAACACATCGTTCTTTAAAGTTGGCGATACTAAAATTGAGCTCCTGGAAGCTACGAATCCGGGCAGTGCGATTGCTAAGTTTATAGAAAAGCGCGGCGAAGGCATCCATCATATAGCATTTGAAGTAGAAGACATTATAGCTGAAATGGAGCGCCTGAAGCAGGAAGGGTTTATACTTTTAAACGAGCAGCCTAAGAAAGGCGCAGATAACAAACTGGTATGCTTCGTACACCCGAAAAGCGCCAACGGCGTGCTGGTAGAGCTGACGCAGGAGATTAAGTAAATTGTTGAATTGCTGGATTGTTAACTTGTTAACTCAACTATAGTTAAGCAATTGCAATACAGCAATTAAGCCATTTAACAATTTAACAACTATAAAACTATGAAAGAGCTGGTAAGAGAAGTACAGGCCGCGGAGGAGGAACTGCTGATGGGCAACGTGATCCTGTACCCTACAGATACTGTCTGGGGTATCGGGTGCGATGCAACGGATGCTAAAGCAGTGCAGAAGATATTTAAGATAAAAGAACGCGACACATCTAAAGCCATGATCATACTGGTAGCAGACGAGAAAATGCTGGCGGAGTACGTGGAGGATGTGCCGGAGTCTTTTAGTAAGATGCTGAACGAACAAACGCGGCCAACTACCTACATCTTTCCAAAGTCGAAAAACCTGCCGGATGCCCTAATAGGTGAAGGCGGAAGTATAGCTGTACGGATTGTAGATGATGAGTTCTGCCGTCGCCTGATGCGCCAGATCGACCATCCGCTGGTATCTACATCGGCTAACCTGAGTGGGGGCAAGTCACCGGCTACCTTTGCGGAAATAGATGAAGAACTGAAGAAGCGGGTAGACCATGTGGTGCGCTGGCGCCAGGAGGAAACTGAAACGGCTCAACCATCACGGATTGTTAAGATCCTGCCTGGCGGAGGAACCGAAACTATACGGGAGTAAACTATAGATTACCTGACAAAGGACTATTTGACAAAAGATAAAGGAGTTGAAATTGTTGTCCTTTGTCCTTTGTTAAACTGTCTTTTGTCTATCGCAAGGCGCTTTCGAGATAATATTTTAATTTTGCGCCTCAGGTGTGGCAAACCACCTGAGGCTTTATTTTTTTGATGGAAACTATAGAACTGCCGGATAATCCTGTTTTTGATGTGGTAGCTGCTGCGGCTGCAGAGCTAAGTGTAGATGCTTATGTTATCGGTGGCTTTGTGCGCGACCTCGTGTTAAAGCGCCCATCCAAAGATATTGATGTGGTGTGTATTGGAGATGGCATTGCGCTGGCAGAACTGGTTTCTAAAAAGCTGCCGCACAAGCCCAGAGTATCGGTCTTCAAGAACTTTGGCACCGCCATGTTACGCTCCGGCGAGTGGGAGGTAGAGTTTGTAGGCGCCCGTAAAGAGTCTTACCGCGAGCACTCGCGCAAACCTGAAGTAGAGCAAGGCACCTTAGACGATGACCTGAAGCGCCGCGACTTTACCATCAATGCCCTGGGTATTAGTCTGAACAAAGCCAACTATGGCCAGCTGATAGATGCGTTTGAGGGCCTGAAGGATATGAAGCGTAAGATCATCCGCACCCCGCTGGCACCCGGCATTACTTTTTCCGACGACCCGCTACGCATGATGCGTGCCATCCGTTTTGCTACCCAGCTTGGCTTTGATATCGATCCCGACACGTTTGATGCTATAGTTGATAACAAAGAGCGGATCAGGATTGTATCGCAGGAGCGGATAACGGATGAGCTGAACAAGATCATACTTGCGCCGGTGCCCAGCTATGGTTTTAAACTGTTGTTTACGTCCGGTTTACTGCACCTGATCTTCCCGAAAATGGTGGAGCTGCACGGTGTGGAAACAAAGAACGGCAACTCGCATAAAGATAATTTTTACCACACGTTGCAGGTGCTCGATAACGTGGCCCAGGTATCGGATGACCTGTGGTTGCGCTGGGCTGCTATACTACACGACATTGCCAAACCCGATACCAAACGCTATTCACCCAAAGCCGGTTGGACCTTTCACGGGCACGAAGACCGCGGCGCACGCATGGTGCCCAAGCTGTTCAAGGACCTGAAATTGCCCCTTAACGAACACATGAAGTTTGTGCAAAAGCTGGTGAAACTGCATCTCCGCCCTATAGCGCTGGTAAAAGAAACCGTTACCGATTCGGCTATCAGAAGGCTGCTGTTTGAGACCGGCGACGATATTGATGCCCTCATGAAGCTCTGCCGCGCCGACATCACCTCCAAGAACGACACCAAGGTAAAACGCTATCTGCAGAACTTTGATAAAGTAGAGAAGCGCCTGGTAGAAGTAGAGGAAAGCGACAAACTGCGCAACTTTCAGCCGGTTATTACCGGCGAAATCATTATGGAAACTTTTGACCTGAAGCCATCTAAAACAGTAGGAGAACTGAAGGAGATACTAACGGAGGCTATACTGGAAGGGAAGGTTAAGAACGAGTTTGAAGAAGCCTACACTTACCTGCTGAATGCTGGTGAGCGGAAAGGCCTGCCTATAGTTAAGAACATGCTGGTTTAAAGCAGAAGAACCTGCGTCGGCTCCCCGCCTATAGTTGGCAAAGGAGCCTTGCAGATTCATCAAACAACTAAACAAGGGTGATGTAAGCTAAACGTATTAAATCGTACCTGAAGTATAGTTTTATAGTGTACTAACAAGCGGATTGGAGCGGGCTGCACCGGAACTATAGGTGCAGCCCGTTTTTTTATAGTTACCGTACGTTTACTGCCGGGTTACTTTGCTGGCGCCGTTTGCGTTAATCTGTGTGCTTGCCGGGTTGCCTTTGTAAGAAATTTTGCTGGCACCGGAGGCATCGGCGTTCAGAGAGGAGGTAGCAAATACATCGGCTATAGTCATGCCGCTGGCTTCTATCCTTACATCATCGGCGCGAAGCTGGTCTGCATCTATGTTGCAGGCCCCAGCTGCCTCTACCTCAAACCGGCTTGCTGTGCCTGTAAATCTTGTGCTGGAGGCTCCGGCAATATCAGCGCGGATGGTACGGGCTCTTACCTGCAATGCTGCTTTTGTGGCACCTGCCAGTGTTACATCCAGCTCATCTGTGTTGATACCTATTACATCGGCCTTGATGGCCCCGCCCAGCTCCAGGCTGCGCAGATCGGGAACAGTAATCTGGATAAGTATAGGATCACGGTCATCAAACAGGTTTATGTTTTTTTCTTCATACGAGATTGCCAGCTCTCCGCCATTATCTTCTACATCCATGCGGTTGATTTCACGTTTGTTGCCCCGTACATTTACGCTGTGGCGGCTCCCCTGCCTGATCTGCACATGAAAGGGCCCTGATATACTGATGCGGTTGAAGTCTGATACCGAGTACGTTTTGCTATGGGTACCATATGCCCCCATGTTGTCCAGCACGCTTTCGCTGCTGCCAAGCTGCGCGGTCTCCATATTAATATCTTCGTTAAAGCCGGTGCCTGGTTCTTCTGTGTCCAGGGTATCAGAGGCGCAGGTAATACACTCCAGCATATCGCCTTTTGCTCGCCAGGTGTTGCGCTCAATTTTTTCGTAACTATAGTCCTTATCAAAAGTGGCGCTTGGCAGCATGTAGATAAACGCACGTGTCAGCCTGAACGGTTTGTCCTTTGGCAGCTTCAGTACAATATTCAAGTCCTGATCACGGAAGCTGGCTCCTTTTTTAAACTCATAGCTGTCATCAAAGCGCAACGTAGAGTCCTGCTGCACTACGCGGTAAGTAACCATGCGGGCATTCTGCTTTGCTTCTTCTTCGGTGCGGCCTTTGGCTTTTATCTGCTGTATTATCTCAATAGCAGAGCCGTTGTGTTCGCGTACATCGATGTACACGTTGTCGAACTCCATGTTTGTATCATAGGCATCGAGTACAGCTACGCCGGCAGCAGGTACCGTTTTGCTGATCGTGATCTCACCAGACCGGCGGAAGTTGCCGCTGAATGAAACGATAGAGGCAATCATTACTATAAGTGCCGCTACCCACACGCCGAATAACGACCAGCCTAGTGTAGCACGCATGAAAAAGCGTTTTGCCAATAAGCCTATAGCTAGCAGGATCAGGAACACCAGGGGAATAAGACCTACAATAAGACCTCCAACCAGTCCGAGCCTGGGAAAGCCGGCTAACCACACCGAAGATTCAAACGGGCTGCCCCAGAGTGTTAAATCGGCCTGGTCCATCCAGCCCATCGCTGCAAAAAAAGCACTGAAAAGAGCAACAGTAAGTGCTACCGATGTTATAAGCAGGAAGATACCGGCACCAATACGGATGAGTGCTATTAGTACGCCAAGTACTGGTCCTAAGGCTCTGCCCATCCAGCTAATAACCTGGGAAATAAGGCGGATCGGAAGTAAGATGATTTTGGCAAGTGCACTTTCGTTACCATCCTGATCTCTCATGTTCAGGTTGTCTTTCAGGGTTTGTTCTATGCCTGCCAGGGTTACCGGGTTACCCTGCATCTGCATGCGCTCGGTTAGGGTACCCGCTTCGGGTACCGCTATCCACAGCACAATGTATAACAGTATCCCGAAGCCGCCCAGAAAGATGGAAACCAGGAACAGAATGCGAACTACGGCTATATCTACACCAAAGTACTTCGCGATACCGCTGGCTACACCACCCAGTTTTTTATCGTCTGGGTCGCGGTATAGTTTCTTTACATTGGTTTCAGGTACCTGGGTGCTTTCAGGCATGGCAATCCAGAGTACGACGTACAATATAACAGCAGCCATAGCTGATATACCGGCTGAAAGGACACCGAGTACTACAAACAGAACGAAGAACAGGCGAATCCACACTACATCAATGCCGAGGTAGCTGGCAATACCGGCACACACCCCGCTTACTACTTTGCGGTTTATATCGCGGTATAGTTTTTTAGTGCCGGGCGCTGCATAGGCTGCCGAAGCTGCCCCCGCACCCGCGGTACTACCTGTGCTATAGTTTGGTGCGCTTTCCTCTACCGGTTCTTCTATTTCAAAATCGGTCACGTTGCCCATGCGGCCAATCAGGTACTGCACATCTTCCAGTGTAATTACCTGCTTAACAGGAGAAAGCCGTCCCGAAAAAATTTCGGCAATACGCAGTTCAATATCAGCCACAATTTCCTCATGCCCTTCATAATTAGAGAAGTACGTGCGGACAGAAGCTAAATATCTGCTCAGCTGCTCATAGCCATCTTCTTCTATATAAAAGATGATGCCTTGTAAGTTGATACTTATGTTCTTTTTCATGACTGTTTAGCTTTCTTGTTTTGGATGATGAATTCGGTGGAATCTACCAGATCCCGCCATGTTTCGCGGAGCTGCTCCAGAAAGGCGCGGCCGGAATCTGTTAGTGTGTAGTACTTGCGGGGCGGCCCGGACGTGGACTCTACCCAGCTATAGTCGAGAAGCGACGCGTTCTTGAGGCGGGTTAGTAACGGATAAAGTGTTCCCTCCACTACGATCATTTTGGCAGCTGTGAGCTCTTCCAGCATATCGGACGCATATACTTCACCACGAGAGATAATCTCCAGGATGCAGAATTCCAGAATTCCCTTCCGCATCTGCACTTGTGTGTTTTCTACTTTCATGATGATCGGGTTATTATGATGAAGCAAATATATAATAAGGTACTATGCAAAACAAGGTACTGTGTAAAAATAATTACGTAACTTTTTTTGCAGGGTTGATCTTACTGGATTATTTATGTTTAAATGTTGTATTTTTGATGATAAAATATAATTATCAGGATTACAACTTATTGAATAACTGTGCTGTTAGAAGAGAAATGTGACCGGCCTGGCACCCTGTTCCTGAATGTTTCAACTATA
>DATBUF010000165.1:0-2528 GCA_036516435.1 Pontibacter sp. | reverse complement strand
CGATCTCCAACAAACTACCTAAAATTATAGCTGAGCTGCGGGAATCTGTTCGGGCAGCCGGTGGTGAAGTGCTCTTCGAGAAGCGGGTAACCGACTTTATAGTTGCACAAAACGAAATGAAGGGGGTGGTAACCCAGGACGGACAGGAATATACCGGCGAGGCCGTTATACTGGCAACAGGCCACAGCGCCCGCGATATTTTTGAACTGCTGCATACCTCCGGCATCGCCATTGAAGCAAAGCCATTTGCTATGGGCGTGCGCGTAGAGCACCAGCAAAGCCTGATCGATAGCATCCAGTATAAATGTGAAGACCGCGGACCTTACCTGCCTGCCTCCTCGTATGCCCTGGTGCAGCAAACCATGTACAACAACCGCCAGCGTGGCATTTTTTCCTTTTGCATGTGCCCCGGCGGTTTTATAGTTCCGTCGGCCACTGCGCCCGGCGAGGTTGTGGTAAATGGCATGTCGCCGAGCCGCCGCGACTCTAAGTTTGCAAACTCCGGCATAGTAGTAGCCATCGAACTGGAAGACATGGAGCTTGACAAGTACGGGCCATTGGCAGGGTTGCACATGCAGCAGGCGCTGGAACAGAAAGCCTGCCAGATGGCTGGGGGCACCCAGGTAGCGCCGGCACAACTGCTCCAGGATTTTACCAGAGGCAAAGTCAGCCAATCGTTGCTCGAAACCTCGTACCAGCCCGGCCTGGCCTCTGTAGACATGAACGAACTGTTCTCTCCAGACATGGCCTACCGCCTGCGCGAAGGCTTTAAAGGCTTTGGTAACAAGATGCGCGGCTTTGTAAACAACAATGCACAGATCGTGGGTGTAGAGAGCCGCACGTCGTCGCCAATCAGGATTCCGCGCCATAAAGACACCCTGGAGCATGTGCAGATCCGGAACCTGTACCCATGTGCAGAAGGTGCCGGTTATGCAGGAGGCATTGTTTCAGCGGCGATGGATGGCGAGCGCTGCGCGGAAATGGTAGCAGCTAAAGTAAAGCGCGTGCTATAGTTTCTGAACTATAGTAGGTGTTATGCAAAACCAAACTATAGATGCAGCTGTAAATAAAGTATATACTTTGTTTTACTTAAAGTAACCTATATGAAAAAGACAGTGGTTTTGGGAGCTACCGATAATCCTACCCGCTATGCCTATAAAGCAGTACAACGTTTAAAAGAGAACGGCCACGAAGTGGTGCCGGTGGGTATAAAGCACAGTACAGTAGCAGGCCTCCCGATCATAACCGATAAAACACAACCTGTAGAAGACGTAGACACCGTGACGCTGTATGTGGGCCCGCAAAATCAGCCGGTCTGGTACGATTACATTATCGGGCTGAAGCCGAAACGTATCATTTTTAACCCGGGCACCGAGAACAATGAGCTGGAGCAGCTGGCAGAAGACAACGGCATCGAAACGCTGCACCATTGCACCCTGGTAATGCTGGCAAGCAGCTCCTATTAATCAGCCGGAACAGCAGGTATAACCTTAAAGGCAACGTGCCGTATATAATACTGTAAGTTAAGCAGATGGCATTTGTTGTCTATGCTTAATAATTAAAAAGGGATCTGAACAAGATCCCTTTTTTGATTTACAGTAGCCTATACTTCGCGGCGCAGCACTTCTAAAGGCGGACGGCTCAGGATGCCCCGGCTGTTGAGAATACCAATTATAACCGTGAGCAGTGTGATACCGGCAAATACAGGCAACAGCAGCCAGAACTCCGGCACGAAATTGACTTCGAAACTGAACACCGCCAATGCCCAGCTTGCAAAAACAGCCAGCACAACACCGGTGCCTGAAGCCAGCGCTCCCAGCAGCAGGTACTCAAAAGCGGTTATAGTTAAGATCTGCCGGCGACTGGCCCCCAACGTTCTGAGCAGCACACTTTCCTGCACCCGCTGAAATTTACTGATGTTCACAGAGCCGATCAGCACCAGCAACCCTGTACTGATACTGAATAAGGCCATAAAACGGATCACAAATGAAATCTTACCCAGAATATCGTCTAAGGTTTGCAGGATAAGGTCCAGGTCGATAGCGGAAACGTTCGGGAAACGCTGCACCAGCGTGCGCTGAAACTGTGCCGACTGCTGGTCGGAATTTGTGCGTGTCATCAGGATGTGGAACTGTGGTGCATCCTCTAACACCCCTTTCGGAAAGAGTACCAGGAAGTTGCTTTGCACCCTGTTCCAGTTTACTTCACGCAGGTGCGCCAGGCGGGTCGTCATCAAGGCGCCCTGCACATTAAACACCAGTGTATCCCCAAGCTTTACTTTCAAGCGTTCGGCATAACGTTCTTCTAACGAGATGGGTATAATTTCCGCGTCAGGGCTTACAGTTCCTACCCATTTCCCTTCTACCCCGCTTTCCGAATCAATTAGCGTGTCTCGGTACGTAACACGGTATTCGCGCGTGTAAGCCCAGTCCGGAATGCCCAGGGTGGTATCTTTGCGCACATCAGCCGCCGTTAAACCCTTCATCTCTTCGAGGCGCATGGTTACTACCGGCACCAACTGCTGCACA
>DATBUF010000164.1:0-3219 GCA_036516435.1 Pontibacter sp. | reverse complement strand
GGAGAAAGAGGTGGTCGGTTTCTACATTTCTGGTCACCCGCTCGATCAGTTTAAGCTGGAGATTGATTCGTACTGCACCTGTCCGCTGGATAAGATTGAAGAGTACAAGAACCGCGATGTAAACGTGGCTGGCATGGTAACGGAGGTGGTGATTCGCACGGGCCGTAATGGTAATCCGTTCGCTCTTTTTACCATAGAAGATTACGACACCAGCATGCAGATGGCGCTGTTCGGCGAAGATTACGTGAAGTTCTCCCCTTACCTGAAGAGCGGTCTATACTTATTCATCCGGGGTAAAGTGCAGCTGCGCTACAAAACAGAAGATCAGTGGGAACTGAAGCCAATCAACATTCAGCTGCTGGGCGATGTAATGGACAAAATGGCACAGGGCGTACAGCTAAATGTTAACCTGCAGCTCTTAACACCTAATATTGCTGATGCTCTGGAAGAAGCTATAGTTGCCAGCCCGGGCCAGAAGCGCCTGGAACTGACCTTGATGGTACCGGAAGAGCGCCTGGCACTACCAACCTACTCCCGCAAGTACAGAATCGACCCGAAGGTGTTCTTAGAGTCGATAAAAGAACTGGGGTTGGGTGAGTGTAAGCTGATTTGATGATTTGAAAATATGGAGATGAGGGGATTTGAAAATGGATCTGCTCGTTTCCCGAACTATAAAAGGTACGCTGCTTTGGTGGCGTACCTTTTCGTTTTAAAGTGCTATAGTTAATCCTGCTCTTTCGGACTTCTTAGTCCGAAAGCTCTCTGCCGGGGATTTCCTAATCCCCGACTCGCAACTAATGCGGATTAGGAAATCCGCTTCAGGCTTAGTTTCGGATTATGAAATCCGAAACAGCAAATGAGCTTAAAAAGTATAGCTACTACATGGGACTTAAAAACAGGATTGTACCCGGTGGATTAAACTTTCTAACCATGACTGTGGTTGATTAGGTAGATATCTTTACACGACCAATTTACAAGCACATTATAGTGGATGCCCTTAAGTTTTGTCAGGAAAAGAAAGGGCTTCAACTATATGCCTGGGTGCTAATGAGCAACCACTTACATCTGATCGCTGCTGCAGAAGAAGGCAAAAGCCTATCCGACATTCTTCGCGATTTCAAGCAATTAACCAGTCGTAAAATAGTAGCTACCATACAGAAAGAACCTGAAAGTCGCAGGCAATGGCTGTTGCATCGCTTTGAGTTTAATGCCAAGATGAACCCTAAAGTAAAGCACTACAAACTATGGCAGGAGGGCAACGAAGCGAAAGAACTAATAAGCAATGCCTTTATTGATCAAAAGCTGGAATATATCCACCAAAACCCGGTTCGGGCTGAATGGGTAGACGAACCGGAACATTATCGCTATAGTTCAGCGGCCAATTATGCTGGGTCAAAGGGTTTGATAGCAGTGGAGTTATTGGAATAGCGTACAGTACAGCACGATAGATAGGCAGGCTGTTCTATGTTGTTTCGGATTTCATAATCTGCGTTTGTGGAATATGGGGATTAGAAAACCCCCTTCAGATTGCTTTCGGACTAAGAAGTCCGAAGGAGCGAGATGGACTACGAAACTATAGTTACCAGTATAGAAGTATCATAAACCTTACTCAAACATTTCACCAACTCTGCCTGTTAATTCATACAATCTATACTTTCGGATGATTCGCCCGTAGGTATAAACTATAGTTACCCGACACCTTGTCAGGTGGGTATAGTTTGGGTTTATATTTGCCGAGCTTATATTTGTTACTATATTTATAACACAGAATTTAACCAACAAAACGCTAAAGTTATGGCTAACAAAGCAATAGAAATCACAGACGCTAATTTTGATGAGATCATCAATTCAGATAAGCCGGTGCTGGTAGACTTTTGGGCAGAGTGGTGCGGACCGTGCCGCATGGTAGGTCCGATCGTGGAAGAACTGGCCGGCGACTACGAAGGCAAAGCCGTTATCGGTAAAGTAGACGTGGATGCAAACCCGCAAACCTCTGCTAAATTCGGTATCCGCAGCATCCCTACCCTACTGGTATTCAAGAACGGTGAAGTGGTAGACAAGCAGGTGGGCGCGGTGCCTAAGAACGTACTGGCTCAGAAGCTGGAAGCACAAATGGCGTAAGCTAAAAGTATAACATAAAAACGGCCACTCTTTACCTGAAGAGTGGCCGTTTTTATTTATGCCAGGTGCGTAGTGCTTGTACTACGAAGGACACTCGCATAGCTTCTTATCAATACTGCAGAGGGTGTTATAGTTCTGCTCTGCTTCCTGCAACAGTTTTTGTAGTTGTTTGGTATACTCCTGCACCTTCTGGAGCTGCACAATTTCAGGCTGTTGCTTGGTGTGGGTATCCAGTGCTTTAACAGATGCTGCAAAGGCGTTGCTCTTTTCGCTGATGCGGGCATAGTATGCATCCATACCCTGCTCAGCTGTAGCGACGGCCGTTGCCTGCAGGTTATTGTTGAAGCAGAGCTGCCAGCGCAGGTACGTAAAAACCTGCTGTTCTGCCTCGTTACGCAGTTTGTTCATCTGGTGCACCACTTCGCGCAGCCGGTAACTTTCGTAGCGTTTGTTGTAGGCTGTAACCGCATCGCGCACCTTATCCCGGCAGCTCATGCAGTTGCTGGCGCTGGCCTTGTCCTGCAGGGCATTGCGCACGGGCAACGTCTCGTCAGAGGCAGGAGTATCGTCCAGCTTCTTCACCTCTTTCTCAAACACGGCGGCATACTGCTGCTCTTCCAGTCTTGTTTTTAGCCTGACAATAGCCTCCCCCTCTACCGAAGCCGATAGCAGCTCAGCACGTGGTAGCTCCACAGCGTATAGTTTTGAAAGAGCTGTTTCCCGTTTCTCAGGTGTGTTGTAGGCAGCAGCATTATTTTCCAGTTCGCGCAGGGTGTTTACCAGCAACTTCCCGCTTTTCAGGTTATGATCTGCTTCCAGGTATAAATCGGCATTGGCAAGTATGGCCTGGTATTCAGATTTAAAAATATTGTGATAGGTACTGTTGTTTTTGAACTCTTGTTCGCGGGCATCTAATGTTCCTTTCAGGCGCTTGTATTCCTGAATAATGGCAAACAGGTTTTTAGCATTTATTTCGGGACTGTTGTTGCGGTAGTTCAGCCTGTAGGTGTTCAGGTGCTGCTTCATTTCAGCAAATACGCGCAGGAACTCCACAAACAGCTTCTCCTGGCGATAGGTCTCATCGTTCACCAGTTGCTG
>DATBUF010000163.1:0-14136 GCA_036516435.1 Pontibacter sp. | reverse complement strand
GTGTTAATTGCACAGGACCTGACATACTATGGCCTGCAGCACTATGGCGAGCGCAAACTAGCCGACCTGCTGCGCAACCTGTCGGATGTGGATGGTATTGAATGGATCAGGATGCAGTATGCTTACCCGTCGCAGTTCCCGATGGAGGTGTTTGATGTGATGGCTGAACGCGATAACATTTGCAAGTACCTGGACATGCCGCTTCAGCACATTTCGGATAACATGCTGAAGACCATGCGCCGCGGGATCAGCAAGCGCAGAACAATAGAACTGGTAGACCAGATACGCCAGCGTGTGCCGGACATTGCCTTGAGAACCACCCTGATCGCCGGTCACCCCGGTGAAACAGACCAGGACTTTAAAGAACTATACGACTGGGTAGAAGAAACCCGCTTCGACAGGCTGGGCATCTTTACCTACTCGCACGAAGACAACACACACTCGTTTACATTAGAAGATAATGTGCCGGATGAAGTGAAGCAGGAGCGTGCCGATGCCATTATGGAACTACAGCAGGGTATTTCGGTAGAGCTGAACGAGCAGAAAGTAGGCAACACATACAAAGTGCTGTTCGATAGAAAAGAGAGCGGCTATTTTGTGGGCCGTACACAATACGATTCTCCGGAAGTTGACAACGAAGTACTGGTGCCTGCTGAGAGCAGCTATGTGCGCCTGGGCGATTTTGCCAATGTAAAGATCACCGACTCTTCCGACTTTGACCTGTATGGCGAAGTAGTAAGCTAACTATAAATAGCTGGAAATAGCAGTAAATCCCTTATTAGCCCCGGCTAATAAGGGATTTACTTTTTTATGCTCTCATCCTTAGCTATATTGAGCCTTGGAGAGTATAATATTGTATTTACAGTTTAGCTTTCATGAGGCACATCAAGCTTTTTACGACTGATTACCTGACGCTTGAGTACAATGTGGTCGATGATTACCTGTCTGCCGACTGGCATGGCGCTGTACCAAACGAAGCTATAGTACAGGGGTATGAGCAGATTCTGTTCTACATTCAGAAAGAGCGCTCGCATAAACTGCTGGATAACCACTACAACGTAGAAGGGCTTTGGGCCTATCTTTCAGACTGGTTCGCGTTAGACTGGCACCCACGTGCCGAAGCAGCAGGCCTGGAGTACCATGCCGCTGTTTATTCTAAAAACTACTTCAGCAGGCTCTCTACCAACCAGGCTATCAATATGGTAAAAAGCGGTATCGTAAAAGGTTTCGATACCGCCCGGGATGCTGAGAACTGGCTCAGGTTAATGTAAGGCTTACTTTAGTACGTACTTGCTCAGCACTTTATAGGCCTCGTTAATATTATCACCTTTCCTGAAATCCTGTTTTATAGTTGGCGCAGATTCCCCGGTCAGCCATATTTTTAGTTCAGCATCAAAATCCATCATACCGGCTGTTTCTTTCGAGAACATTTTAATGCTGCTGTACGGAATGCTCTGGTAATCGACTTTAGAACCCGTTAAGCCTTGCTTGTTTACCAGTATCAACCGCTTATTAGTGAATACCAGCATATCCCGGATGAGGCGGTAGGCCCTTTCGATGCGCTCATCATCCAGCAGAATCGGTCGAAATTCTGCACTTAATTTTTCAATAGACACTTCTGAGGCGTGTCCCATCATGCCGCTTAGTAATCCCATAGTTTTATAGTTTATAGTTTGTCTGAATCAGAATTTACAGGATTTTAGGATTTACAGGATATACTCTGCAATGTATAATCTTTATCCTTATCACTGGTTTCTTTACAAATTATGAAAAAGAGTGTTGGTAATAAAGTCTTTAGTTTAGATACATCTTACGTTTGTTCGTGGGCTAATGCTTTATTTCAATCCTGCAAATCTTAAAATCCTGTAAATCCTTGGGGAGGGGCCCTACTTAATTTCAGACAAATAAATTAAAAGCCGTACTTTGTGGCGTGGCCGGTAAACTATAGTTTACCTGAAACACAAACCAGATTCAGCTGTTAAAGAAGCTATAAAAGCACCTCGGTACCGATGGAAGTAACAACGATGAAGATTACGAAGATGGACTATGCCGCAACCGGCGCCTTCTCTCAAACTATAGCCGACTACCTGGCCCGCAACGAAAAGTTAAAGCCCTTCTACAACCGCTTCCCGACTATAGATGCGTTTGAGGGACAGTTACAGGAGAAAAGCTTTAGCGCGGCGCAGCGACAGGTATTGCACAAGGCCCTGCAGGAGCAGTATAGTTCGGTTTCGGAGATCAATCCAAAGGTGCAGCAGAACCTCGATTTGCTATTGCAGCCCAATACCTACACCATTACTACCGGGCACCAGCTCAACATCTTTACCGGTCCGCTATACTTTGTGTATAAGATCGTTACGGCTATCAATACCTGTAAGCAGCTGCAGGCAGCTTACCCCGACTATAACTTTGTGCCGGTGTATTGGATGGCTACTGAAGACCACGATTTTGCCGAGATCAACCATTTTAACCTGTTCGGGAAGAAGTATACCTGGGAGAGTGAGCAGAAAGGAGCTGTTGGAAGATTCGCTACTGAAGGAATAAATAAACTGCTGGACGAGCTGCCGGAGCAGTTCCCTGTGTTTGAGACCGCTTACCGGAACAGCAAAAACCTAGCTGATGCTACCCGTGCCATCACGCACAGCTTATTTGGCGAGTACGGCCTGGTAACGATAGATGGCGACCATGCAGATCTAAAAAAAGCCTTAACGCCTATAGTTGAGAAAGAGCTGACGGAGAACCTGTCGCATAAACTGGTGACGGAAACCAGCACGCAGTTAGAGCAGCTGGGCTACAAACCGCAGGTATATTCGCGGGAGATAAACCTGTTTTACCTGGCAGATGGCTTACGTGAGCGTATTGTGCAGGAGGATAGCAACTATAAGGTGCTGAATACCGGGATGAGCTTTACACAGGAAGAAATACTGCAGCTGGCACAGGAGCACCCGGAGCAGTTTAGCCCGAATGTGATCTTAAGGCCACTATATGAAGAGCTGATACTTCCGAATCTGGCGTACATTGGTGGCGGGGCCGAAGTGGTGTACTGGTTCCAGCTGAAGCAGGTGTTCGAGCACTACAACGTAGCTTTCCCGGTACTGATACTGCGCAACTCGGCCTTGTACATAAACCGGGGCAATGCCGGCCGCATGCACAAACTGGGCTTAACAGCAGAAGAATTATTCAAGCCATACCTGGAGCTGAAGAAGCATTTATCCAGCCAGCTGCACGACGAGGAGATTACGTTAGAGGCACAGCGCCAAACGATAGAGGCCGCTTTTAAGGAAGTAGAAAAGCTGGCTCAAACTATAGATCCGACGCTGGTAAAAGCCGTGGCCGCCGAAGAGCAGAAAGCGCACAATGCCCTGCACATCCTGGAGAAGAAACTGATCAAAGCCCGCGACAGCAAACACGAGCAAACCTTTAAACAACTCGAGAACCTGAAAGAAAAGCTGTTCCCGGGAGGCAGCCTGCAGGAGCGCCACGACAACCTGCTCTCTATACAAGCCAACAACCCGGACTTTATAGCTGCACTGGCAGATGCTTTTGATCCGCTGGAGTTTAAGTTTACCATACTGGAAGAAGCGTAATGCAGAAAGCAGAACTACGGAAACTGATGCTGCAGCAACGGCGTGCCTTGCCTGCCGGCGAAGTGCAGCGGCGGAGCGAAAGCATAGCGGAGCAGTTCTTTGCCAACTTTGTGCTGCAACCCGGGCAAACCGTGCATGTATTTCTGCCTATAGTTAAGAACAACGAAGTAAATACCTGGCCCATTATAGAGCGGCTGCGGCTGGAGCACCCTGCAGTGCGCGTAGTGGTGCCGGTCACTGATGTGGAGCAGAACATCCTCACGCACCACCACCTGACTGACGAGGCCGTACTGGTGGAGAACCCCTGGGGCATACCCGAGCCGCAAAATGCCCGGCTTGTACTTGCCCCTGAAGTAGATATGGTATTGATACCTTTACTGGCATTTGATGAAGTTGGGCACCGCGTAGGCTACGGTAAAGGCTTCTACGACCGTTTCCTGGCCGACTGTCGCCCTGAGGTGCTGAAGATCGGTTTATCGCTGGAGCCGCCAGTGCCAACTATAGCTGACCCCAACCCGTTTGATGTGCCGCTGGATATGGTGGTGATGCCGGACGGAGTGTGGCGGAAGAAGTAACGGTTCTATTCAGATTTCCCTTCCCGTTTATCTTCTGCAGCTTCTTCTTTGCCTTCCTCAATCAACTCGCTTGCTTCTTCCTGGGTCTGTTTGTCAGCTTCAGGCTCCTGTTGCTCATATTTATTGTCAGGGGCGAAACTTAGCTTGATGTAGATGGGGAAATGGTCTGAACCGATGTCAGAAAGCCTTTTGATGCTTTCAACCTTAAAATGGGTAGAATGAAAAACATGGTCTAAGGGCCAGCGCAGTATAAGGTAATTGGCATTAAAGGTATTGTAAAAGCCACGTCCCAGGCGTGGGTCCAGCAGTCCGCTTACCTCCTGGAACAGCTCTGTTGTACGCGACCAGGCTACATCGTTAAAATCGCCGGCTACTACCACCGGGTATTTAGAGGTAGCAATTTCGCGGGCAATCATCACGATCTCAGCATCCCGTTTTTCAGAAGTAGCATCTTCGGTAGGCACGGGTGGTTTGGGGTGTACCGCATGCAGTTCTATCCAGGTGCCGTTGCGGAGTTTTACAAAAGTTTTGATGGAAGGAATATCCTTATCTAGCAAATAGCTTACTTTTTGCTGGCGCAATGGCAACCTGCTGTAAAGATGCATGCCGTAGGTGTTATCCAGCGGAATCTCGACGCGGTAAGGGTACTGTTTGGTAACAGGTGCCAGCCCTTGCTGCCAGGCCAGGTCAGACTCTAGCAATAAGACAATATCGGGTTTCTGCTTTTGTACGAGGGCAGCCAGCTGGCCATACTCTTTGTTGTACATCAACACATTGGAGACCAGAAAACTAAGCGAAGTGTCTTCAGATGTACCCTTATCCGCATCTTTTACTTCTTTAGGCGCCAGGAAGGTATACGGATAGATGTTAACGGCCTGGTAAATGATAACGACGACAAGCGCGCCCAGCAGGAACTTATCGCGTTTGCGTTCTTTAGGGGCGAGCCAGAGGTAAAGCAGGAAACTAACTATAGCCAGTACAAAAAGCTGCAGACGCGGATAATCAAACACGCGTACATACCATTCCTGCGAGTGCAGCAACGGCAAAAATGTAGCAAGAATAGAAAACGTTGCCAGGGCTTGTAGTGTAATAACTAAAGCCGGTCGTCTGATAAGGGCAGATGGTTTAGGTGCAGCTGACAAAGTATAGTTTAAACAGGATATGTGCAGCAGTACGCAATAGCGTTCGCGAAGTTAAAACGACCAGGCTGCCCGAAAACTAAAACGCCCTGCTGAAGCTAATCAACAGGGCGTTTATAGTTACGACTTTAGCCGTTATTTCTTTCTCTTACCTGCATTCAGGTTTTTCAGGTGCTGCACCGGGCCAAACTCTGCCTGCTCTATGGTTCTACCACTCAGGTAAATTTTACGCAGCTTTACTTCTACAGGAGCCATGGTTCTGGTCATGTCAGAAGACACTACTTTGGTGTAAAATTCTCTTGCCTCGAGGGCGGCGCCACGCTCAAATGCATGTGTCTGCTCGTTTCTGCTAACCGGCAGGCCCGGTATTACCTGGTAGGTTGTGCAAACCACTTCGTACTTCGACTGAAACGGTTTGATGAATGCATTAAGTAGTTTCTTCATTAAGCTAAAAGGAGAAAAGGTGTTTCATGCTAATGCAAAATACTACATTATGCCGAAAGTTAAAGTTCACTCGCTAAATAAAAGTACAAGCGCAGGTCTACACTATTTATAGTTATACTTTGTGGATGATGTAAGTTGCTGATTATTAGAAAGAAGGAACTATAGTATGGGGCGGGTGCCGCGGGTCATTTCGCGTTTGCCGGGAGGGCCGGGCAGGGCCTCTACTGTAAAGCCGGCCGCTTTCAGGTTACGCTTAAAGGCACCTTTGGCGCAATAAGTTACCAACACACCGCCGGGGCGTACTGCTTTAAAAAGCTTTGCAAACACTTCTTCGGTCCAGAGTTCGGGTTGCTTTTCCGGGGCAAAGGCATCAAAGTATACCACATCGTAGTACGCATCCGGCGAGCAAAACTCTTCCAGCGTTTCGTGTATCTTCTGCAGCGTAAAGTACGGGATCAGGTCAACGGGCTGGTTCCAGGGTGCAGCGTGCATCTGCTTGTAATAGTCGAACAGCTCCGGGTTCAGTATAAATCTTTCGAAGTGCAGCTGTTCCACTACCTCCTGCGTCAGCGGGAATTTCTCCAGGGTATCGTACTGCACAAAGGCTTTCTGGGCCAGTGCAAACGGAAAGGTGAGGATCGCATTCAGGCCGGTGCCGAAACCAACTTCCAGAATTTTTACGTCGGGTTTCTGCTCCAGCGCATGCTCCAGGCCATGCTTTATAAACACATGCTGCGATTCCTGCATGGCACCGTGCACCGAGTGGTAGTGCTCGTTCAGCTCGGGCACGTAAAGCGTGTTAGAGCCATCTTTGGTCTGCCTGATTTCGAGATGCATGGTTTTAGTAGTAACTTACAAAGGTAAACATATTTAAACTAAGATGTAGGGGCAGGGCTAAGATTCATAAGATTAAATAGATAGCAGGAGCAAAGTAAACTATAGCATGGCCCACACATTCAGAAGCTTTTAAATTATAAGCTCAAACCAGCAACTAACGACCAGCAAGCAGCAATAAAATGGCACGCATAAAAGTAACTATACCCGAACACACCCACTTTACAGCAACTATACCGGTGCGCGTAACCGACCTGAACTATGGCAACCACCTGGGTAACGATGCGCTGCTCTCCATCCTGCACGAAGCACGCATGCAGCTGCTCGGCAACTATAGCTGGAGCGAGCTGAACATTGGCGGGGCCAGCATGATCATGGCCGATGTCGCGATTGAGTACAAAGGCGAAGGTTTTTACGGCGATGTGCTAACTATAGCCATGGCTTTCGACGATATGAACAAGTATGGCTTTGATATTACCTACCACGTGCGTAACCAGCATGGCAAAGAGGTGGCCCGCGCCAAAACCGGTATGCTGTGTTTTAACTATACCGAGCGCAAACTAATGCCGCTGCCCGACGAAGTAAAGGCAAAGATTGAAACTAAAGCCGGATGATTTTTGTAATTTTGTGGTATGAATTTGATCGCAGATATACCTGTTTTAAATAAAAAAGACATCCGTAAGCTGTCGCTGGACGATCTGAAAGCCTGGCTCGTGGAGCAGGGCGAGAAGCCGTTCCGTGCCAAACAGATTTACGAATGGCTCTGGAAGCACTCCATCCGGTCGTTTGCGGAGATGAACAACGTGAGCCTGGCTCTACGTGAGAAGCTGGAGCAGCATTTTGCCATTAACGCCGTGCAGGTAGCTACTGAGCAGCTGAGCAACGACGGAACTATAAAATCTGCGTTTAAACTCTACGACAGCAACATTGTAGAAGGCGTGCTGATTCCGCATGAAGAGCGCAAAACGGCCTGTGTGAGTAGCCAGGTGGGTTGTTCGCTCACCTGCAAGTTCTGCGCCACTGGCTACATGGACCGCGTTCGTAACCTTGATGCTGCCGAGATCTACGACCAGGTAGTGCGCATTAATGAGCAGAGTATGCGCCAGTACGGCGAGCCGCTCACCAACATTGTATACATGGGCATGGGCGAACCGATGCTAAACTATGCTAACGTCATGAAGAGCATTGAGCGGATCACGGCACACGATGGTTTGGGCATGGCCGCGCGCCGTATTACCGTAAGTACAGCTGGTATTGCCAAGATGATCAAGAAAATGGCGGATGATGGCGTGAAGGCGAATCTGGCATTGTCGCTGCACGCGGCGAACGATGAGAAGCGCAACCAGATCATGCCGATTAACGAAACCAACTCGCTGGATGCCTTGAAAGACGCACTGAAGCATTACCACCAGGTAACAGGCCGCAAAGTAACGTACGAGTACATCGTGTTTGATAACTTTAACGATACCTTGCAGGATGCCGAAGAGCTGCTGCGTTTCTCCAAAATCATTCCGTGTAAGATCAACCTGATAGAGTATAACCCGATCGCCAACGCCGATTTTGTGAATACCGACGACGATCGCCTGCAGAAGTTCATCTATTACCTGGCAGACCGCGGGTTACAGGTAAATGTGCGCCGCAGCCGCGGAAAAGACATCGATGCTGCCTGCGGACAGCTGGCCGTGAAGGAGCAACAGGCTTAAACTATAGCCATTCCAACTATAAACTATAAACCCCGGTTGTTCAGGCAGCCGGGGTTCTTTTTTGTTGTGCTTACTTGGTTAAGAAAGTGAGCAAGTACAACTATAGCAAACTATAGTTGCCCTCGCTGTTCTCTGTCGCTGTTCCGGACAAAGATGCCCAAAATAGCACGCGTAATTGAAGCTGTTTTAAACTATAGTTTAAGCGCCATAGTCTGCTGGAAACGCATAATCGCAGGGCGAGAGCGGCTTAACTATAGTTGGCTCCCCACATCTAAACCCAAAACAGCGCTATGGATTCTTATTAAATCTTCCTTCGGGTTTTGGCCGGCCGCTCTTTGTGTCTTCTTTATCCGAAGTTTCCTCTACAAGCCGTACAAAAACGGCATGCTCTTTTGCCCTGATCCGCTGGCCATAAAGCTGTGCGTACTGCTGTGTGAACTCGGCGCCAAAAAACACGATCATAGAGGAATAGTAGATCCAGACGAGGATAAGAATAATGGAGCCGGCCGCACCATACGCTGAACCCGGGTCAGAGGTGCCGATGTACCAGCTGATCAGGAATTTACCTAACCCAAATAACAGCGCCGTTACAATAGCTCCAATAAAGGTGTCTCTCCAGCGGATAATGCCGTCAGGTAAATACTTAAAGATCAGGGCGAATAACAGCGAAATTAAACCCACCGATACCACAAAGTCTACCAGCTTAAGTATCCACACACCGAGGCCCGGCAGCAGCCTGGAAATGTAGTCGCTCAGTATAGCTATAGCCGCACTCAGTACCAACGAGAACAGCATCAGCAAGGCAATACTCAGGATAATCCCGAAGGAGAAAATGCGCTCTTTGGCCATTCGCATAATGCCATTGGTAGGCTTTACTTTCAGGTTCCAGACAGTATTGAGCGATTGCTGCAGCGTTACAAAAAAGGTGGTTCCTGCAAAAAGCAAGGTACCAATCCCTACCCAAAGTGCCCAGCCGCTTTCGCTTAAAGTGGCATTTTGTACAATGTTCTCTACCTCCTTGGCCGCATCGGGGCCTACCGCTGTGGAGATCTGGTTAGAGAGCTCGCCCGAAACAGCTGCCTCACCCAGGAAAAAGCCGGCAGCCTTTATAATGATGAGCAACAGTGGCGGAATAGAGAAAATAGCGTTGAAAGCCAGCGCCGCAGCCAGTCGCAGCGAGTCATTATCCAGGAACTCGGATACCGAGGTTTTGAGCAGCGAGAATATATCTTTGAATGTAAAATTAGCCATAAAGTGCAAACCTGTTGTTCTGGTTCATGATTACGTGCTGCCAGTATGATAGTTGGAAAAGGCACCAGGATAGCCATACAAAGCAAAAGAGACTGCCTCAGCGTAAGACAGTCTCTCGTGGAGTATAGCTACTAAACTATAGTTTGTCTATAGTTGCCGTCAGGTTACCTTTTGCGTTGATGACTGTGCGGATGGCCGTTGGCGTAAGGTAAATATTGTCGGGCTCAATGGCCTGTATTTTGCCCCTCAGCATCACGGATTCATGCACCCGGCCCTGGCTGTCTAAGGCCTGTTGCAGGCTTTTATGGGCTTCTGTCAGTTGGTCTTTTACCGGGATGTTTACCTGCTGTTGGATCATGTCCTTGAACTTGTTTTTGGCCAGCCAGCTGGCCGTGCTCAGCAGCTTATCTTTTGTCTCCAGGGTATAATCCACATCACGCACTTTTATAGAGGCTGTAGCTGCATCGTAGTACGGTGTGCCGCGCAGGTATACTTTGCCTGCAATTTTCTTGGTGAATAAGCCCGCCTTTGTTTTGCCATCCACATCCAGCATCAGGGTCAGTTTATCGCCTGCCGGTGTAATGGCTGCATCTTTTACGGTTACCTGGCTTTTGCCCTCGTCGAACTTATAGGTTTGGTTGGCAACTTGCTGCTGCAGCAATTTAGTAGCATGGCTGTAGGGCACATCGGCCGTAAGCCCCACCTGTATGTTGTCGTTCAGCTTAGTATCGATCAGTAATTTTGGCAGCGCTTTGCCGGCTCTAACTATAGGTTTGCCATCGGTAGTTACATTTATGAAAGAGGTAATGCCAATGCGCATAGTTAACGCTCCATTCTGTAGCTGCAGTGGCGTAACGCGCACGTCCTGCGGTACAACCTGCAGCCAGGCGTTCATCTCGTCGTTTACTTTTACGGGTTCCTGCAGCATAGTCCAGGCCTGCAGCACATACTTCTTTACATCCACCTGCTTTTGCAGTTCATTATCCAGCTGTTTGGTTAAAGTGGCCATCTGCTTACGAAGCTCCGGCTCTACAAAACGGGCCAGGCCAATCTTTAAAGGCCCCAGCTCCAGCACAGGCTTGGTATTTCCCCACTCAAAATCGCCGGTAGTGGTGGTGCGCAGTTTATAGTCTTCTGTAAGGCCAATCTTGCTTTCTGTGTTGATCACCATATCGAAGCGGGTGTCCTCGGTTTTATCTATGGCCGGGCAAAGTTTGCAGGGGTCCCACTTCCAGCGGCCTTTGGCGTAGATGTTCAGCGGTACGCTAAAGTATAGTTTGTCTTTCTCAGCCCGGATGCTGATGCGGCCGTTCTTGTTCACCGTTACGGCTACGTTATCGTCGTCCAGGTTCGTGTCGCGGTAGAGGGTACCAACAAACTGGCGGTTCAGCATTTCTTCCAGCGCAGCTACCTGCACGGTTACAGGTATGGTAATAGAAGAGAGCTTTGGCTGGTATGCGGGAGTAGCCGCAACTATAGCTTCGGGAGCCTGCGTCTGTAGTTTGGAGGTGCTGGTGCAGCCACTCAGGTACAGCAATGCCGACAGCAGCACGGCGAGGGTAGAAAGATGGTTGGATCTCACAGGTTTTTAGTGTTTTATAAAATTGCGACGCAAGTTAGTACAGATTTAGCTTATCTAACAGAACTGCTGCCCGAAGAGTGCCTGTTTTATAGTTGCTGCCTGATCCGTAGCTATAGTTTATAGTTGGAGGTGCAATAAAAAAGGCGGGAAATGTTCCCGCCTTTGCTTTTAGAGTTTGTAAAAATGTTACGCCGCCACTGTTTCTGTATGGTCGGCTACGTAGTTTACAAAATCACCCACTGTATGGATCGGCACTTCATCCGGAATTACGATATGAAAGCTCTTTTCCAGTGCAAGGATGATGTCTACTACATCAAGGGTATCGAATCCCAGCTTCTGCTCCAGATCTACATCGTTTTGCAGACGGGATGGTCTAACTTTTTTTGTTCTGCTAATGATCCGGATAACTTCCTGCTCAATAGCTTTATCTGTTGTAAACATGGGTACTATTTAATAAGTGTATTCTCTAACTTTACCATTCACAGGCATTTCGTCCTGCTTTATCTTCAAGGCCGCGGCACGTTTCTTTTTGCCTATCAGCCTGTCTTTTAATTTCTCGTTCAGTAAGTACATGACCGGCACAATCAGCAGGGTAACTATAGTTGCAAACCCTAAGCCGAAGATGATGGTCCAGGCGAGTGGCCCCCAGAAGGCAGCGCTTTCGCCACCCATAAAGAAGTTGGGTTTAAACTCCGTAAACAACGTGTAGAAGTTCAGGTTTACGCCCAGCGCCAGCGGCACCAGCCCCAATATAGTTGCCGTGGCCGTAAGCAGCACCGGGTTCAGGCGCGTTTTACCGGCTTCCACTATAGCTTCCTTCAGTTCCTTGCCCTCTTCCAGCAGCAGGTCCGTAAACTCAACTATAAGGATACCGTTCTTCACCACAATACCAGCCAGCGCAACTATACCCACACCCGTCATCACGATAGAAGCATCCATTTTAAAGATCGAGAAGCCCAGCAGCACCCCAATAATGGAGAACAGCACTTCCGAAAGAATGATGAAAGGTTTGGATACCGAGTTAAATTGCGTCACCAGGATCAGGAAGATGATGAAAAACGCGGCTACCAGGGCCAGTAACAGGAACTGACCTGTTTCCTGCTGCTCTTCCTGCTGCCCGCCCATACGTACTTCGTAGCCTTCCGGCGTCTGGAAATTCTGCAGCGATTGCTCTATCTGTTGCACCACTTCGTTGGCGTTGTACCCGTCCAGCACATTCGACTCCAAAGTTACGACACGTTTTAAGTTTTTGCGCTTAATACCGCCATAAGTTGTGCCATATTCTATGCTTGCCACCGACGAAAGCGGAATCTGGCGCACCTGGCCCGTGTTCATGTCGCGGTACGTAATGCGGGAGTCCAGCAGGGCATTGATGTTTTTGCGGTAAGGCTCAGCGTAGCGCACCTGTATCGGGTACTCGTCCTCATCCAGCTTAAACTTGGAAGCCTCTTTCCCGAAAATGGCCGTTCTGATCTCCATCCCGATCTGCGCCGTACTGATGCCTTCGCGGTTGGCACGTTCGCGGTTAATGTTGATCACAATTTCCGGTTTGCTGTCTTCCAGATCCGATTTCAGGCCTTCTATTCCTTCTATCTGCTGGTTGTTGATGTACTGCTCCACATTTCTGGAAAGCGCAATAAGCTCCGGAAACTCTTCGCCGGAAATTTCGATGCTGACAGGCTTGCCCACCGGCGGCCCGTTCTGCTCTTTGTCCACGGTAATCTCGGCGCCGGGTATGCCTTTTACGGCTTCTCTGATCTCACTCAGATACTCCGAAGTAGTTTTATCGCCGGTACGGTCCATAAACTCTACAAAAGCTACGGTTACTTTCCCTTTATGCGATTGTGCTGTAGTGCTGCGGTCGTTCTCGTCGCCGGCACCGATTGCTACGTTCGAGATAACCGACTCCACATCCGGATTGTTTTCGCCGATCACTTTGTAAATGCGCTTCTCCACAACCTGTGTTACCGAGTCTGTTACCACCTGGTCGGTACCTACGGGCAGCTGGATGTAGGTATACACAAAGTTGGGATCGCTGTCGGGGAAAAACACCACTTTAGGGGAGCGTACGGCCACCAGCACAACAGACAGGATCAGCAGCCCGATGATGCCTGCAAACACACCTACAGGGCGCCAGCCAACCAGCATCCAGCGGAGCAGCCGCTCGTAACCTGCCATAAACCTGGGCAGCACATTGTTCTGGAACCTGGCAATCAGGCCGGTAAGTACAAACCTGTTCAGAGCTACCAGCACCACCGCCAGCATTATCAGGTTAGCCGTACCCCAAGAGCCCACAATATAGAACAGCACAGCTACTACTACAGCCACACCTATAATAATCAGGAAGCGCTTGTTGCTTCTGGCTGTTGGCGCAGCGTGCTCCTTCTTCATAAAAGAAACCGCAAATACCGGGTTGATGATGAAAGCCACCAGCAACGATGCCATCAGGGTAACTATAAGTGTGAGTGGCAGATAGAACATGAACTCACCAACTATACCTGGCCAGAAAAGCAGTGGTAAGAAAGGAGCTATAGTTGTAAGCGTACCGGCCAGTACAGGAACGAACACCTCACTGGCAGCTATTTTGGCCGCTTTGGTGATACTCAGGTTCGAGTTGTGGAAAATACGGTGCGTGTTCTCGATTACCACAATAGCATCATCCACCACTATACCCAGGGCCAGCAGGAATGCAAACAGCACGATCATGTTCAGCGACACCCCGAGCGAATCGAACAGCAGGAAGGCTACGAACATGGAGATAGGCACCGAGAGCCCCACAAAAATGGCGTTGGTAGTACCCATAAAGAACATCAGGATGATGGTAACCAGCACAAACCCGATGATAATGGTGTTGATCAGGTCGTTGAGCGTGTGTTTGGTTTGGGTGGCCTGCTCGCCGGTAACCGTTACTTTCAGGTCAGCGGGCAGTACGGTGCCTTCCATGTCGCTCAGCAAGTCATCTATTTTGTTAGATGCCTCGATCAGGTTTTCGCCGCTGCGCTTGATGACGCTCAGGGTAAT
>DATBUF010000162.1:0-13448 GCA_036516435.1 Pontibacter sp. | reverse complement strand
CGCAATTCTGTTAGCGGTATAAAACTCATGCAGATCCAGGGTAAGCACCAGCTTTTCAGTAGCTTTGTATTTGTTCCGGATAAAGAAATCTGCCAGGCCCGGCGACTGTTGCGGGTTACCATTCACCCCATAAGCATCGGCTACATAAAAGTAATCCATAAAGCCCCAGAACTTGTGCGGCGTACCGTACAGCGGATCGAACCGGTGGTTCACGGTGCTGCTACGCGCCGTATTATTCCCAGACAAAAAGTCGAACCCAGGATTGGTACTGAACTTGCCTGAACTATAGGCAGCATCCAGCGTCAGGTTGTAAGCATCCAGGGTGTTCCCGAAGCGGTCGTTGTGGCCCTGGTAGTAGGCAGCCGCATTCAGTTGCAGGTTACCTGAGAACCTCGAAAAGAATGCGCCGCCCACCGTGATGCGGCTGTTTACCCCCTCCTTCGGCGTTGCTACTCCCTGTACGGTCTCCATCTTCTGGAAGTCATCCTTAAACAGCAAGGCGCTCACCTTACCAAAGCTACCCGTACGGGCTACATACAGGTACTGCATGGATTTATAGAGCATGCCAATGCCATTTGTACCCGGCACTACAGGCGCAGCAGGTATACCGTTGAAGACCGTGCCCGTTTTACCGGGTGTATCTTTGCCATGGTTCTGGTTAAAGGCAAAACCGGCATCGGCCACCCACCCTTTATGGCTGAACTTAACTATAACCGCATCATGGCGTCGGCCTTGCTGCAGCCAGTCCAGGTTACCCAGCAGGCGGCTGTCGTCGTACGCAATTTCCTGCCCGCCCACTTTTACCGAGAGGTTGTCCACGTTTAGTGTAGCAGAATCGCTGAAAATGACCTCGCCCCAGGCCTGGTGCAGGAAGAACTTACTCCCCTCCAGATTGCTCACCGTAGACTGATCGGAGCCCCACACCCGCACCTCCTGCGCTGAAACATAGAAGCGGTACCTGTCGGAACTATAGCCTAAGTTCAGGCGCGTGCGTTGGTTGGTAAAAATGCTGGCTTTGGCATCCGGAGCCGGTAAGGTTCCCTGGCCGTCGCGCAGCTCGGTTCTGGTTCTGAGCTGGCCGGTAAAGGTGAGCTGTGCCCATGCCTGTTGTTGCAGCAGGAGCAGGCCGGCCCCTGTTAGCAGGAGCGAGCTAAGTAGACCTTTTTTCATGTAGGTAAGGTTTATAGTTTACCCGCTCAAATGCGCTGCAACAGTGCATCTATAGCTTTTATAGTTTCGTCCGGTTCAGCGCCAAGCCCTTCCTGCTGGTGGATGATCTCCCCTGCCGGGTTCAGCACCGAAATAATGTTGGAGTGTGCAATATTGCCATTGCCCTCGTTCTTGTACTTCATGTTCAGCAGCACGGCCAACTCCTGTATATTCTCCTGTTTGCTGGTAAGTAAAACCCAGCGGGCAGGGTCCAGGCCATTTTCTGATGCAAAAGCTTTTAATTGAGCAGGCGTGTCACGCTCTGGGTCCATTGTTACCAGCACAATTCCTACGTCCTCTTTCCTGTACTTCTCCAGCGAAACCTCAATGCGTTTCAGGTCAGACACGATGCGGGGGCAGGCGTAGGTGCAACTGGTATACACCATCGCCACCAACTGTATTTTGCCTTGTAGTTGCGGCAGTTTCAGGGGCTCGCCCTGCTGGTTGGTCCAGTCTGTATCCAGGTTGTAAACCGACAGATCAGAGATAGCGCTGTTTGCCGCTTGTGTAGCAGCTTCCGTAGCCTGATGTGCTGCATGGGTATCGGGCTTGTTGCCCTCCGTGGTGCAGCTGATAAGCGCCAGGCCAACTATAATGCCAAGGAATAGGTTGCGTTTCATGAGGTAAGCGATTGTGCAGCAGTGCTGCTGTGTAAACTATAACTTAAAGACTCTGGGCACAGCGGAAGCCAAGATTGGATGTTGTATAATTGGCTTTAAGGCTGGAACGGAAAGCATAGCGCATAAAGGCTACATAGTTTTTGGTATCTTTTGCCCCACTGGCACCGGAACCGCAGAACAGCTGCCTGTCGAGGCTGGCATTTGCCCGCGACTCGCCGATGAGCATGGACGAATTAAAATCCTGGGTCCACTCCCACACCAGCCCGATCATACCATGCAGGCCATAGTAGTTCCGGAAGCTTTCCTGCACCGGGGGCAGGTATTTGGGGTTGGGCTTGCTGTACCACTCGATGCTGCGCTGGTAAAAGGCCTCGTCGTTGGCGGCATTGGCTTTGGTTTCGCTGGCAAGGGCGGCGTACTCCCATTCTTCTACGGTAGCGAGCCGTTTGCCCTGGCACTCGCAGTAGGCTTTGGCGCCAAACCACGATACACTTACCACCGGGCTGTTTTTGATCTTGTCGGCAGCAGCACCCAAACTCAGGTCCGAGGCCCAGGCTTTCAGGTAGTTCTCATCTGCAAACACCCGCTTCACAGCTGTTTTCCTCCACTTGGGGTTCTGCTGCACAAAGGCCAGGTATTCTGCGTTCGTAACCGGGTACACATCCATCCGGAAGCTCTGCACCTTTACCGGTGTAAGGTCGCTCCCGTAAAGGGGCACAAAAGTACCGCCCTTTACCAGAACCATGTTCTTCGGGAGAGACTTTTGTGCCTGCGCCTTACAGCAGACTCCAATCAACAGCAACAATAGCAACAGTCTGTAAAGCATTTCTTTAGGATTTTAGTGTTTGAAAGAAGCTTTCGCTTTCTGTACCTGTGCAGGTGTTACCTCGCCGCCTTTGTTGCCCCACTTGTTCAGCACAAAGGTCATGACGTTGGCAATTTCCTCATCAGACAGTTTTAGTTTCGGCATGGTACTGTTGTAGAGTTCACCGTTTACTTTTATCTGTCCTTCCAGGCCGTGGGCTACTACTCCAATGGCTCTGTTCACGTCAGCGTTCAGGTAATCGGATTTGGCAAGCGGCGGGAAGGCTCCTTTTATACCCTGCCCTTCGGCCTGGTGGCAGGCCTGGCAGTTCTGTGCATACAAGGTCTTGCCTAGTTCCAGGCGCATTTCCTTGCTGCTGGCTACCGCTGCCTTAGGCGCGCTTGCCGCAGGCATTTCCTGTACTGTTGAGCCTTCGGGCTGGTAAATTTTATCTACAATCTGGCCGGAGTATAGCTTCTTGTTCTCAGCACCTTCTACTTTCAGCATACCCAGGGCACCTTTGTTAAAGGCCCGGAAGATGGAGTGGTCTACCAGTACATAGTTGCCCGGTACATCAGTTTTAAATTCTGTGATGGCAGCGCCACCGGCAGGTACCAGCGTAGTCTGGATGTCTTTATTCACTACTGTTCCGCCTTCAGCATATACTTTGTCGAAAATCTCACCGATCACGTGGAAGGAAGAGATCAGGTTAGGACCACCGTTACCCACGAACAGACGCACTGTTTCACCTACTTTCGCAGTCAGGGCATTGTCGCCGGTCAGGGCACCTACAGAGCCATTAAACACAACGTAAGAGGGGTTCTCATCCAGCGCCTTGCTCATGTCGAAGGGCTGCAGCCCCGGAGCTCCGAAGTCGCCTTTAGTATAGAAGTCACCCTGCATCACGTAGTACTCTTTATCCACAGCTGGCAGCCCTTCTTCCGGCTCCACCAGGATAAGGCCATACATACCGTTAGCAATGTGCATCCCTACCGGGGCAGTAGCGCAATGGTACACATACAGGCCGGGATTCAGCGCTTTAAAGTTGAAAACCGTTTCGTGGCCGGGGGCAGTAAACGTGGAGGCTGCACCACCGCCCGGGCCAGTTACGGCGTGCAGGTCAATGTTGTGCGGGTTCTTACTGTCCGGGTGGTTCATCAGGTGAAATTCCACTTCATCGTTCTGGCGGATGCGGATAAATTTACCTGGCACTGAGCCACCAAATGTCCAGAAGGTATAGTCTACACCATCAGCCAGGCGTTTTACAACCTCTGTTACTTCCAGCTTTACCACTACTTTAGCGGCATGTTTACGGGTAATGGGCGCAGGAACCTGTGGGGCATCTGTCAGTTCTGCTTCTATAACAGGCAGCTCTTTAGGAGTACTGGCTTCTGAGGCGGCAGCTGTTTCAGTTTGCGTTGCCTGTGTGCTGCAGGAGGCCAGGATACCAATGCTGTATATACCCAGCGCTATCAGCTGTACTGTTTTGTTGAGTGTAGACCTTTTCATAAGAAAGTTGATTAAAGATTTCAACCGCTAAATAACAGCTCCTTTCTCGTGTGGCTTATGATGGTGGTCATACCCCGAAGTGACTTATATCATTAAATAGTCATATTTCTATAGTTTATGCACATATTCAACAATTAATTAAACTATAACACACAATTAAACTATAACACGCAATTAAACTATAACTATAGCGCATTTAAGAACCAAGAAAGTAACTATAGTTCCAGAATTTACAGCAAGTACTGAACAGCTGCTACAGGAATTTTGGCAGCGCTCCGTAGTCAACCCCGGAAAATAGTGTAAATCCTCAGCATGCCACTACCAGGCTTTGCCTTAAACTATAGTTAGAGCGGAGCAACTATAGCTATAAAATTGAAAGCTGGGGTCAGGGTAAAGGCTGATGTACCCACTAACAAAAATCCCCGGCCTTGCGGACCGGGGATTTATAGTTTAGCAACAAGCTATAGTTTAGGCGTGCGGATTCACATAGGCAGGATCTCCTCCCTCGTCATTAGGGCGGTAGTCGCCTTTTGCACGAAGCTCGGCCAGCCCTTTCTTACCATAAGCTAACCTGGTGATCACCACATACAGTACCGGCACCACAAAGATGGCCAGGAACGTGGCAGCCAACATACCGCCGACTACTACCCAACCAATCGTCTGGCGCGATACGGCGCCGGCACCTGCTGCCAGTACCAGTGGCACCACACCAAGTATAAAGGCCAGCGAAGTCATGATGATCGGGCGCAGACGCAGCTTCACGGCTTCTATAGTTGCCTCGATCAGGTCCATGCCGCGGTCTACCCGTTCTTTGGCAAACTCCACAATCAAGATGGCGTTTTTAGCGGCAAGACCGATCAGCGTGATCATACCCACCTGCGCGTACACGTTGTTATCCAGCTTAGGCAGCAGCGTGAGCGCAAGTATAGCCCCGAACATACCCAGTGGAATGGAGAACAGGATAGAGAACGGCACCGACCAGCTCTCGTACAGGGCAGCCAGTAACAGCAGCACCAGGATAATCGAAAGTGAGAAGATGTAAATGGTACTGCTACCAGCTGCCAGCTCTTCGCGGCTCAGGCCTGTAAACTCGTATCCGTAGCCGGCCGGAAGTACCTGTGCTGCTACTTCTTCGAGCGCCTGCAGGGCCTGTCCCGAACTATAGCCCGGAGCGGCGCTACCATTTATATCCACCGAACGGAACAGGTTGTAGTGCGAAATTACAGCAGCATTCTCCACTATCTTTGTTGTAACCAGCGCGCTCAGCGGCACCGATTGTCCCTGGCGGTTCATGACGTAGTACTGCTTCAGGTTCTCTATGTCCATACGGTAGGCAGTATCGGCCTGGGCCACTACCCTGAAGTTACGGCCGTAGCGGGTGAAGTCGTTTACATAGCGGCTACCCATGTACGTGGACATGGTGGCATACACATCGGCAATGTTCACGCCCAATCGCTTGGCCTTTTCGCGGTCTACCTCTACGTGGTAGCCCGGCGTTTTAGCAGTAAAGAAACTATAGGCCATGGCAATTTCAGGACGCTGGTTGGCTGCTCCGAGGAATTGCCCCATCACCTGCTCCAGTTCTTTTACATCGCCGGCTCCGCGCTGCTGCAGCACAAAGCTGAAACCACCTGACTGACCAAGACCCGGAATAGCCGGAGGCGCTACAACCATCACGTTTGCCTCTTTTATGCCTGCAAACTTCTGCTGCAAAGTGGCCATTACCCCCTGCAGCTTCTCTGCCTCATCCTGGCGTTCATCCCAGGGCTCCAGCTGCACGAAGAACGTACCACTGTTTGATTTAAACGAGAAGTTGATGGCGTTCAGTCCGGCAATAGAGGTATAGTTGCGGATAGCGGGTACCGTTGCCATTTGCTCCCCGATCTGCTCCAGGATAGCTGAAGTGCGGCTGGCAGATGCACCCTCCGGCAGCTCTACGGATACAAACAGGCGGCCCTCGTCTTCAGTAGGAATAAAGCCGGTTGGCTTGGTTGCAAACAATCCGAACGTACCTACATAAAGGCAGATCAGGATGATGAGCACCAGCGGCGTGGCTTTTATACTCTTGCGTACCCCCACCGAGTAAGACTCTGTGGTGCGGGCAAACCAGTTGTTAAAATTGTAGAAGAACTTGTTGATGCCACGCGAGTTCCTGTTCACGTTCATCGGCTTCAGCATGAGGGCGCAAAGTGCCGGTGTAAGTGTTAAGGCTACAAACGCAGAAATCAGTACCGAGATAGCAATGGTAATAGCAAACTGCTGGTACAGCCGCCCTACAATGCCTGGTATAAACCCAACCGGTATAAATACGGCAGCCAGAATAAGCGCAATGGCAATTACCGGAGCCGTGATGTCTTTCATGGCTTTGCGCGTAGCTTCCCGGGCCGAGAGCCTTTCATGGTCGATGTAATGCTGCACGGCTTCCACTACCACAATAGCATCATCCACCACAATACCAATCGAGAGCACGAAACCAAACAACGTCAGCGTGTTGATGGTAAAGCCCAGTGGGATAAAGAAGATGAACGTACCGATAATAGAGACCGGAATAGCCAGGATAGGCACCAGTGTAGCGCGCCAGCTCTGCAGGAACAGGAACACTACGATGATTACCAGGATGAGTGCCTCTACCAGCGTTTTCACCACCTCGTTGATGGATACCTGCACTACCGAAACAGTCTCGAACGAAACAATATAGTCCACATCGGCCGGGAACGACTTTTTCAGCTCATCCAGCGCAGCGTAAATACCTTCGGCTGTTTCCAGGGCGTTACTTCCGGGTGCCTGGTAAATCAGCATCATGGTAGCCGGGTTGCCATTAATTTTAGCTTCGCGGCCATAGTCGAAGCGGCCGAATTCAATACGGGCCACATCACGCAGGTATACCACCGAGCCATCGGCAGGGTTCGTACGCACAATAATGTTCCCGAACTCTTCCTGCGTCTGCAGGCGGCCGGTTACCGTGATCGGATACTGGAACGCCTGTTCGTTATACTGAGGCGAATTACCCACTGTACCGGCAGCTACCTGCAGGTTCTGCTCCTGGATGGCGGATGTTACCTCAGAGGCCCCGATGTTGTACTGCGCCAGTCTATCTGGTTGCAGCCAGATACGCATACTGAAATCCTGCCCAATGGAGAAGATATCCCCCACTCCGCTCACGCGCATGAGGGCATCTTTTACATAAATGTTGGTATAGTTGTCCAGGAACTGTACATCATGGGTGCGCTTTGGCGAATAAATACCGATCACCATCATGATACTCGGGTTACGCTTACGTACCGTTACCCCCAGGCGACGCACCTCTTCAGGCAGGGTAGGCTGGGCTATGCTGGCCCGGTTCTGCACATCCAGCGTGGCAATGTCAATGTCTGTCCCGATCTCAAAGGTTACGGACATGTTCATCTGGCCCGTACCGGTGCTGGTAGACGTAATGTAGGCCATGCCTGGCGTACCGTTGATCTGTGTCTCGACAGGCGTAGCTACTGCCTGCTCTACTGTAAGCGCATCGGAGCCCGTATAGTTTGCCGATACCGAAACGGTTGGCGGCGAAATATCCGGGTATTGCGTTACAGGCAGGTTCATCATGGCCAGCACCCCCACCAGTACGATCACAATCGAGATCACCATGGCGGTAACGGGCCTTCTTATAAATACATCTGAAATCATACGTTGCTCTAAATCTCTTCTGAACTGAATGAGGAATTACTTTTTGCCGGTTGCCTGTGGCTGCCCCGGCCCCTGCTGTGGCGCACCTACCTGTACTTTGGCTCCCTGGCGCAGACGCTGGATACCTTCCGTTACAATCTGCTGGCCTTCTTTCAGGCCCTCGCGCACGACCACGTTACCACTGAAACGGGTACCCAGCTGCACATTCTGCTGCACTGCAGAGTCGCCCTGCACCACGTACACAAAGTACTCGCCCAGCTGTTCGGTTACGGCTTTGTAAGGGATCACCACCTGCCGGCCAATGTCCTGGTTCAGTACTTCCAGGCTCACGGTCATACCTGGTATCAGCAGCTCGTTCGGGTTCGGGAACTGCACGCGCACGGTAGTAGTACCCGACTGGCGCCCGATAGCTCTGTCGATAGCCAGCAGCTTACCATTGTGCGGGTATCTTTCCCCGTTGCTCAGGCGAATGGCAAAAAGGGAATCAGGATGTTTGCCCTGCTGCAGATTTGTGAAGCGGCCAATCTCCGATTCGTTTATAGCAAAGTCCACTGCAATCGGGTCAGACGATGAAATGGTGTTGAGCAGTGGCTGCCCCGGTGATACCTGCGCTCCTACCCTGACCTGCGAAATACCTATAGTTCCGCTGAACGGTGCGTTGATAACTGAGTAGTTCAGGTCGGTGGATGCGCTGCGTACCTGTGCCTCGGCTACGTTTACCTGGGCCCTGGCTGTCTGCACATCGGTGCGGGCGTAGTCTACCTGTTGCTTTGCAATGGCGTCGCGCTCAGCCAGGCGCTCATAACGCTCTAGGTCTTTCTCGGCTCTGGCCAGGTTAGCTTTAGCCGACTGCAAACCGGCACGCGCCTGCTGAATACCCGCCTGGTATTTGCTCTGGTCTATCTCGTATAGTTTCTGGCCTTTGGTAACACGCTGCCCGTCCTGCACAAAAATGTTGGTGATATAACCTGCTACCTGCGGGCGAAGCTCTACTTCCTGCAGGGCTACTACCGTTGCCGGGTAGGTATCTGTGCCGGTTACATGCTCTTGTTTTACCTGATAGGTATTTACCGGAACGGCCATAGCAGCAGGGTTCATCTGCTGCTGTGCCGCTTTATCGCCACCGCAGGATGCCAGTATAGTTGGACTGATGATGGCTGTAAGGAGCCAGGCGTATTTATTTCTCATGATGCTGTTTTTCTCTGTTTTATCGGTTGGTGTCTATGTTTCCTAGGGCGCGCTGCAGATCGAGTTTGCTGGAGAGCAGGTTATAAAGCGCATTGTAGTAGTTGATCTGGGTAGAGCGCAATTCAGTTTCGGCTACTACCAGTTCCACATAAGCCTTTACCCCTTCGTTGTATTGCAGCCGGATGATCTCGTACACTTCCTCTGCCATTTTGAGGTTGTTCTGCAGGGTGCGCCATTCGGTACAGTCGCTCTTATAGTTGGCAAGGGCAGTCTGGTACTCGGTGTTGAGCACGCGGCGGGTGTTCTCGATTTCCACATCCAACCGGTCTTCTTCCAGTTGGGCTATTTTCACATTCTGCCACCTTCTGGTTCCCTGAAAAATAGGTAAGGATACCTGCAAACCTACTGCAGATGTAGGATAAGACTGATTGTACAGGTCACTTAGGTTGTTGTTAAAGTAAAGCAGGTTATAGTTGCCGAATGCTGATACTGTTGGCAAAAAGCCTGTGCGGGTGTAGGCAGTGTTCAGGCGAAGCAGCTGGCGCTGGGTTTGCAGTTGCTGCAGTTCTATCCGGTTGTCGTAAGCCAGTGCCTGGGTAGTATCTGCCAGCACCTCCTGTTCCATGCGGCTATAGTTGTGCGTCAGCTTTAGTTCCTGATCTACCGGGTAACCCATAAGCTGCTTCAGGTAGGCAACACCAGCCTTTATGCCTTCTTCGGCGCGCTTTCTGTCAGCACGGATGTTGGCCAGTGTAATAGCGGCCCGCTGGTAATCAGTTTTATCTACCAGGCCTACTTCGTAGCGGCTTCTGGCGTCGTTAAACTGTTTTTCCTGGCGGGCAATGTTCAGGTCCAGTATGCGCAGCTGCTCCTGCGTAAGCAGCACGTCGTAAAAGGCCTTGCTTACCTCTACCACCGTATTAATGCGGGTGCTGGTAACCTGCTGCCCCAGTAGCAACCTTCTGGAACGTGAGGCCCTGGATGCCAGCAGCAGTTCGCTGTTAAAGATGTTCTGGGTAGCCTGTAGCGCAATGCTGGAGTTATATTTCTGGCCTACCTCCACAATCTCGTCGCCAAATGGCTGCCGCTGCCTTTTTATATTATAATTACCTCCGTATGTGGCGGCAATCTGCGGGAACCAGCCAGAAAGGCTTGCTTTGATCTCCCGCTCCCCGATGGCCTCGTCAATGCGTGCCTGCTCCACGGCTGCCCTGTTTTCCAGCGCAAAGTTCACGCATTGCTCCAGCGTCAGGCTATCGGTAGCGACTGTTGTGGCAGGTTTATCCTGGGCAAGCAGCGTTCCCGGGTATAGCAGGCAGGCGGCAATCAGTGGTTTTAAGCGAGTTAGTAATTTCATGTATACAATTGGTCTTCTGTAGTTTAGTTGAGTATTTAACGCATAAATGCCTTAGCCGATAGTTGTGCCGTACCTATAGTTCTGCGTTTTCCATAGTTCTCTTCATTTATTCTTGTGTTTAAACATTATTTAAGGTAATACGCTGTTGCTACATCCGGTCCTTATGCGCTGCGCTTTATTCCATCCCAGAGTATCTGCGGAATCTGCTCCAACTCAGTCTGGTGCAGCGGCAGCCAGCCTGTCTGCATCAGTTTTACCGTAGAAATAACATTGCTGTGCGCCAGGGTACCTATAATTTTAGGGCTCATCTGCTTTAGCTCCCCTTCTGCAATCCCACGTTCAAAAAAACGGAACAGTAGTTTATAGAACTCGTCGCGCTCTAATGCCGGGAGGCCGGTGTGGTAGGGTGAATTCACAAATTGCTCGAAAAACTTCAGGATGTTGGGGTTATCGCGGTAAAAGGTGTACAACCCAAACCAAAGGTTAAAGAAACAGTCTCTGAACGGGATTGTTTCGCAGGTTTCTTTCTCAACTACGGCAATGACCTGCTTTTGGGCATAACCAAACAGCTCGCAGATCAACTTCTCTTTGCTCTCGAAGTAGTGGTAAATAGTGCCTGCGGCTACACCGGCGTGCTTTGCTACCAGGCTCATGGGCGTGCCATGGAACCCGTTTTCCTGCACCAGTTCCAGTGTACTTTCAAATATAGCCTTCTTCTTGTCTGCAATCGGCTCCATAAGCATCTACCTCCAACTGAATGTTCATTCGGTCGGCAAAGGTAGCAACGTATCCCAAGGAATGAAAACCTGTTTTGCCTTTCAGCTATTTTAATTAGCCAGACAGCAGTTTCAGGGTAGTATATAACCCGTATTGCACAGGTAAACGTAACTATAGCTATAAGGGCATGTTTAATCCGCATCGTTCGTGCAGCAAGCTGCTCAGGAACGAAACTTTAATATACCCTAAGGTTCTTTCTTCACTAAACCCCTACTGCCATGGCACTTTCTCATAAAATGCACGACACCCGCCACGTAAACAGCGCCAACAACCCGGTCTGGATGGATGCGCTGCGTATACTACTCGGCTTGTTCCTGTTTGTGAAGGGCATCCTGTTCCTGGAAAACACCTCGGATGTATTCTACATTTTCAGCTCCAGCCAGGATGTACTATCTGCCGGCAGAGCACACTTCCTGACCAGTGCGGTACATATTGTGGGCGGACTGATGATTGCGGCCGGAATGCTGACACGGCTGGCATTACTCTGCCAGCTGCCTATCCTGATCGGGGCGCTGCTGATCGTGAACCCGCAGCGCGCAAGCGGCCTGAGCTTTGGTAACACCGAGCTTATCCTTTCGCTTATAGTTACTGCGCTGGTGCTCTTTTTTATGGTAAAAGGTCCTGGCCGCTACTCTGTAGACAATAGGGTGCTGCGCCCGAAACAGGCGGAGGACTAACAGGTAGAAAAACCATAGCCTATAATATAAGCAGTAACTATAGTTGTTGCTCGAACTATAGTTACTGCTCGTTTTTCTGTTTCAGGTCAAAAATATAGGAAGTTAGCTCCCGGGTTACATCATCCAGCAACTGCACCGAACTTTTCATGTAGCCCGTTACTTTCAGCAGTTCCTCCTGTGAGGCAACCGGATTCTCCAGCATGTAGGCTATCCCCAGTATCTGGCTGACAGGCTGCCGCACTTTGTGTGATGTGATGAAAAGCATTTCCTCCAGCCCCTTGGTGTAGTTCTTTTTTTCCTGTTCGGCTTTCCTGCGTTCGTTAATGTCTATTGAAAGTACAAACAGGCCCTCCGGCACCGGCTGTACAACAAGCCTGTACCAGTTCTCGGTACCATCCGTAAATGTTACCGGGTACTCAAAATGGTTTGCCACCCGCTCCTTCATACACCGTCGCAACTTCCGGATCAGGTCGGCATTTTCAGCCCCAGGCAACTGTTCCAGAAGTGATGTTCCCAGCAACTCTTCTTTATCCCTGCGCCTGAACTGCCCTACAGCTGTATTATTCACGTACTGGAAGCGCCAGTCGAAGCCCAGAATGGCGGCACCTTCCAGCATATTATCCAGTGTAAGTTTTAAGCGGTGCTCGTTCCGGATAAGCTCATTGGTTTTCAGGATTACCTGCTGCTCCAGTTCGGCGTTTTGCGACGATAGTTTATCGGATAGTAGCTTTTGCTGCGTTACATCCCTGAAAATAAGTACACTCCCGATAACCTCTCCTGCACTGTTTATGATGGGTGAGCCACTGTTGTCAACATAAAGCTCCTTTTTGTCTTTGCGGAGGAGCACTGGCAACAGGCCCGGAGAAATGGTTCTTCGTTTGGCTATGGCTATAGTTACGGGGCTCTCTACTTTTTGCCGCGTAATGGCGTGCACTGTGTGGTAAACCATGTCCACCGGTTTTCCGAGCGCGCTTGCCTCGTCCCAGCCGGTAAGTTTTTCGGCTGCCGGGTTCATAAACGTAATGGCAAAGTTCGTGTTGGTAGCTATCACGGCATCTCCTATACTGAACAGGGTTTTAGAGAACCAGTCGTGGCTTTCCTGCAGCTCCGCCTCCCGCCGCGCACGCAGCCTGATCTGGCGATGCAGCACATAATACACCAACAGCAGGATCATGATGCTTGCCAGCATACCAACCGGTAGCAGCACCTGTGTTATTTTCTCGGAACGTGCAGCTTCCTGCTCCCTTATAGTTAGGAGCCTTTCTTCCGCTGCCTCTACCTGCCGGAAAATTTCCCGTATCTGATCCATCACGTTTTTACCTTCCGCCGTACTGACCAGCGAAACAGCTGCTCTCTCCCCTTCGTGCCGCCTTACGTTGATCACGCGGTGCGTAAATGCCAGCTTCTCTCTGATTAGCTTTTCGGCTTCGGCAAGGCGCTGTTGTTGTGCCTGGTTATCAGCAGTAAGTTTCTGCAAGGTTTTAAAAAGCTGGTCGTTTCGTTCCAAAGCCATGTAGAACGGCTCCAGAAATGCCTCATCTGCTGTAATAATGTACCCCCGCTGTCCTGTTTCAGCATCCTTCAGGTTAGAGAGTAACTCTTTGCTGCCCTCCAGCACAAGGTGCGTATGTTTTACC
>DATBUF010000161.1:0-2092 GCA_036516435.1 Pontibacter sp. | reverse complement strand
CCTACAGGTCGTGTAGTACGTAGCCTGTAATAAAAATCTGTGTATGTGCTAAGTGTGCAGCCATTTTTTTAATCGGGCTGCAAACATAGACTAAGATTCTCAGGATTCAAAACTATAGTCTGTAAAATTTACCCTTAAAGTAGCAGTAAGTATAAAACCGGGGCAGTATTTTTCTGTTATAAGCTGGGTTAGTTGCTTTGTGTCTCTCTGTTCTTCAGTGCTTTATACAGGGCAGTGTAAGTTGGTGTCGGTATCTGTAGCTGGTTTCCGAGCCTTACTACGTAACCTGTTAAGGAATCAACTTCGGTAGCTTTACCTTTCTGGTAATCGCTGTGCATAGAGGAGGTAGCTTGGTAAGGCAGCCCGGTCATCTTATCTGTTATTGCCTGCCCGATACTTTCCGGAAATTGAATTCCTTTGGCTCCGGCAACTTGTTTTAACTCTTTTAACAGAGAATACAGCAGCTCCAGATTGTCAGGATTAGCTACAATGGCTCCAATAGAGGCATCTAAGTAAGAAGTGAGTGTAGCTACAGGCGAAATAAAAGAATACTTTTCCCAGATGGTTTGCTGTATGTTCCCGGATAAAGTGGCGTTTACACCGGCTTCCCTGAAAATGCGCAGCGCTAAATTTAGTTTGGCTTCGCTGCCCTCCGTTGAGCCAAAAAACAGCGAATCACTGGTGCCTGTAACGGTTACCAGTCCGGGGGCAGTTAACCTGGAAACGATGTACACGCAGCCTTCCCATACTTCAATTTCCGGGTAAACGCTTTTGATCCTTTCCAGGCTATCAATGCCATTTAACAGCGGAAGTATAACGGTGCTTTTGCCGATGCAGGGTTTAAGCTGTACTAAACTCTGTTCCAGATCATAGCTTTTGGTGCAGCAAATCAGAAAATCAACTTGTCCGATCTGTGTTGGATCAGCTGTAACCAGTTCAGGAGTTGCCTTAAAATTTCCGGCAGGGGTTTCTACTTTTAAACCATGCTGCCCGATGGCTTTCTCGTTTTCGCCGCGTGCTATAAAGTACACCTGCACTTTGCCGGAGTTTTGGTAATATTTTGCCAGCAGCCCGCCAAAATATCCCCCAACGCCGCCTATACCAGCTATCGCTATCTTTATCATATGCATCAGTTTTTACTTATAGTTTACGCTTCGCTTTCTGAAGCAGCCTCTTCGATCATGACGTTGGCATTTCGTTGCCCTAAATAGCCATCAATCAGGTAGTGCGCCAGGTACAGAACCGGTGTAAGCAGCACCGCTATACCGAATTTATAGATGTAGTTAATCGCCGCTACCGATAGTACCTGCTCCAGAGTCCAGTTGCCGAACAGGAAGAAGGCGATGAACAGTACTACCAGACTGTCGATCAGCTGCGAAACTATAGTTGAGCCGGTCGCGCGTAGCCATATTTTCTTGCTGCCCGTGTACCTGCGAAGCCAAAAGAAAACCGATGCATCCAGCAGCTGCGACACCAGAAATGCTGTAACTGACCCGATGATGATGCCTAGGCCCTGGCGGTAAATGGAATTGAATGCAAAGTCAATGTTGAATGGATTGCCTTGTGGGTCCTGCTTGTTGATGTCTAACCAGAATTGCGCCGGAGGAAGACCTGTAACTATAGTTATCACTAGGAAGGCATAAAGTATAAGTATAACCGTCAGGATGCTGACTTTTTTAACTCCTTGTATTCCAAAGTACTCGTTGATGATATCGGTTGTGACAAATACCACTGGCCAGATGATCACACCTGCTGTTAGGTTAAAATCCAGCTGGCTGCCGAGTATGTTTAGCTGTGCACCCGGCAGTCCGAACAATGCCTCTCCCGAGAATATCTTTACCCCGATGAGTTCTGCCAGCAGGGCATTGGCTAAAAATATACCACTCAGCGCCATGAACAGGTTAGCTCGCTTTTTTTCAAGTGGAGTGGTTGTCGTGCTCATCTTGTATGGGCTTGTGGGAGAGTGGGTATGCTAGAGAAAGCAAAATTATATCTTCTGCAGTAATGTGCAAGCCACTGTATTGCGGGTAAAGTGTGAAAGGGTGTTATAGTTTGTTTTAGCAGGTTTGCCTGTGGGCGGCTTTCTTTTGTA
>DATBUF010000160.1:0-5197 GCA_036516435.1 Pontibacter sp. | reverse complement strand
AGCTGAATAGCAGAAAAACAAAGAAGCCCCTTGCGGGGCTTTCTTTATTTCTTATCGTGTAGTACTAACAGCGGCACTTCAGCCTGGTACGCCATCCGGTCGGCAAGGCTCTGCGAAAACAGTTCTGCAAAAAAGCCCTTGTGCCTGCGGAGTATAGCCAGTATGCTGCCGTTGTGCTCCTTAAAATAATTCTTCAGCCCCTCATCGCGGTGCCTGCTTACTACCTCCTGCAGTTGCAATGGCACTCCCGGAAACGCGCCTTTCACCTGGCTTAAAAAAGTATCTCCCCTCTCGCTGTTTGCTCCGGCTTCTTTCTGCACATGTACCAGATCAATTGGCGCATTAAACAGACTGCCCAGGCCTATGACTTCCTGAAGAGCTTTCAGGTCTTCGGCATCGTAATCTGTAGCATAAATTATTTTATTGAAGGCGGGAGCTGGTGCCTGCGCCGGTACAGCCAAAAGCGTGCATTTTACTTCGTCCAGTACGGCTTCGGTGTTACTACCGATCAATAGTTCTTCCAGGGCAGTGCCTCCACCGGTTGTGCCCATCACAACCAGATCATACCCCTCATGCTTGGTCAGGTGGTCGGTTAAATCTGTCAGCAGCGCCTCCCTTACAATATAGTCGCAGGTAAAGTTACCAGAGCTATGTTTCCCTACTATCTGTGCCACAAGCGCCTTCATCCGTTCTTCTGCATCGCGTAGCTGCTCGTCGAGCAATTCGCCGGCCACCAGGGCTGTTTCGGAAGTATCGATTATAGGCAGGTGCACTACATGCAGTAAAGACAGGTGACCACCGGCTTGCTGTGCGATGTAAATGGCATAGTCCAGTGCCCTGGCGGCGGTAGCAGAGAAATCAGTCGGGCAGAGTATCTTTTTCATAAGTTATAGTTGAGCAAGTGGATCATTTATATGTCAATATTGCTATCTATACGCAGGCGGCCAAAACTGATGCAGGTAAAAACCTTAAAAATGACAACAATCACCAGGACTGGTGCTGCCCGCTCACTTAGCTACGGGTACTGCCCAGCTCCTTTACCTCTTTCCAGGTCCAATTACGTTTAGCCTCTATCCCCTGGTACGCCTCCCTGAAATGCTGCACTATAGTTTGCTTCAGCACATCAGCCGGTATGCTGGAACTATAGATCTCGCGTTGCGTGGGACTATCATACGCCTCTTCCCTGTTTAGCTTGTCTCCCTGCAGGCGCAGCAGCGGCCCGGTTTCTGTTACAGCATCGTGGGTCCAGGTACGGCCGCTCTCTTCCAGGGCATTTAGTTTAGTGGCAAGCGGGGCCAAAGGCAGGCGGGGCAATGTAGGGCGGGAAGCCAAATCAACCCAGGTGGTATATTTATATTCCAGTTCGTAGCGGTTATTGCCGTAGCAGCTAAGTACCATGTCGAACCCAACCGTGCGGCTGAAAAGGGCATAATAGTGCACCGGCTCAGGCGTATCGATGATAATCAGGCCGATTTCAGGATGGCGTGAAAGTTTGGTAGCCGGGCTGTACATGGTGCGGTAGCCAAGCAGCACATCTCCTACCTCATCTTCCCAGGCACCCCGCTCCCAGTCCGGATCCAGGAGCACTTGTTTAAACCGCGGTAAAAAGTACTCAAACTTCTGCACACACTGGGTTACTTCCTTTTCCTCCATCTCGTCTGCGGCAAAAGGCTTGTAGAAGAGCTCGCGCTCACGGGCATTTACCCAGCACACCAGCTTAAGTGCTTCGCCGGCCAGCGGGTGGTTCAGGTCCAGCTCTCTGAAGTCCCCGATAAGTGCCATCTGCCGTAGCAATTCTTCATGCTCCAGTGCCAGCGCAGGGTTCTGCAGACTCCAGACACCCACAAAGCCATCAATATCAAAATGGTTGGCTGTTACATACGGTAGGTCCAGTTCCGGCAGGTTCTCACGGATGGCATTCAGCACCATGGCTGCACTGGTATCGTCGCGCACTATAGCAGGAGTCGGGGCGCCACGCCAGTGCGAGAGCACCAGCCCGTTCGGGTGTGTGCTGTCCACTATAATGGCTCTTTTATTTTTGAGTTCCGAAAAAGGTATAAACTGCTTTTTATTCATGAGCATAAAGGTGCAAAACAGCCGGTTCAGAAACAAAAATGACAAGCCTGAACTATAGCCTAACATATTTACAGGAAGCGCTGCTAAACTATAGGCTAGCACAGCTGCTGCTAAAAACAGGCTGCGGATATCTTAACTGAACCACCACCTCAGGTCTGTGAAAGCGGGTAAACATGCTTCTATTTTCTTTTGCTTCTGCCCCTGCGGTTGGTGATGCGCTCCAGGCGCTTGCCTTTTACCCATTTCAGGTATTTCTGTAGCGGCTCTGCCCCTTGCAAAGCCGGTATAGTGTTGTAAAGTACAGCCAGCTCCCGGTTGCTAAAAGTAAGGTGCAATGTACTGTGGCAGGGCTGGCAGAGGTCAGCTGTGGCACCATAGCGCCCTCCTTCCTCGCGCGGTACCAGGTGGTGACGCGATACCTGTTGCACTTCCCTGCCGCATAGTTCGCAATGCAGCTCTTCCTTTTTACCTGCCATAGATTGCCCGTAACTAATTCTGAAAACAAATACCAGTGAGCGAAGGTTTTATACGTTTTTGGCAGTTGGTATAGGTACATACCATGCAGCACCCGTATGAATTATTTGTACATTTGCCGCCCTGTTTTAATTAAAATACAAAAAATGGATTTCCATAAAAACCACAACATACAAGCCGGAGCAGATACGCTGGTACCCAAGAAAGAAATACGGGAGGGCCTGCTGATTTTTACACTGGCAGCCATTCAGTTCACGCACATGATGGATTTTGTGATCATGATGCCGCTGGGCCCGCAACTGATGCGTGTGTTCAGCATTTCGCCAAGCGAGTTTGGTCTGCTGGTTTCGGCTTATACTTTCAGTGCTGCTGTGGCCGGTTTTCTGAGTGCTTTGTTCATCGACCGCTTCGACAGAAAACATGCTATGCTGGGCCTGTACCTGGGTTTTATAGTTGGTACGCTGGCCTGCGCACTGGCACCAACGTTTGTGCTGCTGCTGGCTGCCCGTGTGGTAGCGGGGGCTTTTGGCGGGGTGCTGGGTGCACTCATACTGGCTGTAATAGGCGATGCGATACCCGAACAACGTCGCGGAGCTGCTACTGGTAAGGTAATGGCTGCTTTCTCGGTGGCCTCTATTGCGGGCATCCCGGTTGGGCTCTACCTGGCCAGTATCTCGAGCTGGCATGCGCCGTTTTTCCTGCTGGCCGGCCTGAGCTTTATTATCTTGCTGGCATCTTTTAAACTGCTGCCACCTATGCGTGGCCACCTGACCAATGCCGTAAAACAAAACCCGTTTCTGGTGCTGAAGGAGATTTTACAGAAACGAAACCTGCAATGGGCGATGGCGCTGATGATTACGCTCACCTTATCCGGTTTTCTGGTAGTGCCGTTCCTGAGCCCGTACATGGTCGCCAACGTGGGGTTCTCTGAAACAGAACTGAGCTACATTTACCTGTTTGGCGGTATCGCAACGGTCTTCACATCGCAGTGGACGGGGCGCCTGGCTGATAAGTATGGCAAGCAAAAGGTGTTTATGTTTGCAGCTGTGCTGTCTATTCCGCCTATACTAGCCGTAACCAACCTGCCGCAGGTGCCACACTATATTGCCCTTATCATTTCCACTATCTTCTTTATCTTTTTCGGGGCACGCTTTGTGCCGGCCATGGCCCTGATCACCTCCAGTGTAGAGCCGAAATTACGGGGCAGCTTTATGAGCATCAACTCTTCGGTGCAACAGCTGAGTGCAGGTATAGCAGCCTTTCTGGCAGGCCTGATTGTGCAGGAAAGTGCAACCGGTGAATTACAGAACTATGGCTGGGATGGTCTGCTGGCAGCTGCCATTACGTTGATAGCTATCTGGGTAGTGCGCCACCTGAAAGCAGTTGGGTAAACTATAGCAAACCACTTTAAACTATAAAAGCCGCTGTAGTAGCGGCTTTTATAGTTTAAAGTGGTTTGCACCGATTATTTATTTCCAGTCAGGCATGGTAGCGTTATCGAACAGCTTCTGGCGGTTTTTACCATCTGCTGCATCCATTATCCATACCGATCCGGGATCCTGGCCATCGTTAGAGGCATTTACAAAGATCACCCTGGCCCCGTCCGGCGAGTAACGCGGGAACAGGTCGTTGGTCCCGGCAGGCTTACCAGCCGAGAGGTCTACTTCAGCACCAGAGGCTACGTTTCTCACAAAGATACGTGCATTCAGCTGTCGTCCTTCGGTATTCTCAAAGCCATCCACATCTCTCGTATAAAGCACCTTTGCACCATCAATATAGAACGAGGGGCTCTCTACACGGCCGGGCAGGTTGCCTATCAACAACGTCATGTTGCTACCGTCAGCATCTAGCATGTAGATCTCAGAATCGTTGATGTTGGAACCTATCGTTTGTGCTACAATTTTATCGCCGCTGGCAGTCCAGTCGAGCATGCGGAAGTGGCGTCCGGCAGGTGCTTTGGCCAGTAGCTTCAGACCGGTTCCATTCCGGTCTATGCGGTACAGGTTCTCATAGTTAGCATAAATCAGCTGCCCGCCATCCGGAGACCAGGCAAAGCCAATGCCCTGGTTGTGGTAACCTACTACCGGAATAGTGGTAAGCTGCCGTTTGTTGTACCCGTCCCGGTCCATGGTATAAATGTGCGGTTCTATACCTGCGTTAGACGAGTAAGCGATTTTATCACGATTCGGACTGATTACAGGCCACATTTCACGGGTAAAAGCATCGGTCAGCCGGAAAACGTTAGCCTCAGTACCATCCGAACTATAGATATCAAAATTACCGTTTGCTTCGCGGGCAAACACGTAACGGGCAACCGGCATAGGCTGCGTGGCAAAACTCCACACCGGCCCGTTTGTCGTTTTACCACTGCTGTTCTTTACCAGTACCTGCCAGAAATAGGTCGTGTTATACTTCAGGTTATTAACCACCACACTCGTATCGCTGATACTCTCTTTGATCAACTGCTTCTGCGGCGACCCGGATTCGTACAGGTATACATCATAAGTAAACAGCGTATCGGCGCCTTTTGCTGTTTCCGGGCGGCTCCAACGCAGCGTAACAGCAGTTGCCTGGTTCAGGGCGTTTTCTGCTGGTTCCGGGTTACGGGCAGGACCTGGCATGTTGGTATTGGCAGTTTCGGACTGCA
>DATBUF010000159.1:0-2651 GCA_036516435.1 Pontibacter sp. | reverse complement strand
GTAACAGGTATAGGTTACATTAAAGGGCGGCAATGCGTTATAGTTGCCAACGATGCCACCGTAAAAGCGGGGGCCTGGTTCCCGATTACAGCCAAGAAAAACCTGCGGGCTCAGGAAATATCCATCGAAAATAGGCTGCCTATAGTTTACCTGGTGGATAGTGCCGGCGTTTTCCTGCCGATGCAGAATGATATTTTCCCGGATAAAGAGCACTTTGGCCGTATGTTTCGCAACAACGCCGTGATGAGCTCGATGGGTATTGTGCAGATCGCTGCCATTATGGGGAGCTGTGTAGCTGGTGGAGCCTACCTGCCTATCATGAGCGACGAAGCTCTTATAGTGGAAGGCACCGGCTCTGTATTTTTAGGCGGTTCTTACCTGGTAAAATCTGCCATCGGCGAAACTATAGATAATGAAACACTGGGTGGCGCTACCACACATTGCGAAATCTCGGGTGTAACAGACTATAAGTGCAAAGACGATAAAGAAGCGCTGGACCACATCCGTACCATTTTCGATAAGCTGGGTGAGAACCCGAAAGCAGGCTTTAGCCGCGTGGAGTCTGCTGCTCCAAAGTTAAGTGAACAGGAGATTTACGGTATACTGCCCGCTGACCGCGTGAAACCTTACGACATGATGGACATCATCCATCGTCTGATAGATAACTCTGAATTTGAGCCCTACAAAGAACTATATGGTCAGTCGCTGATCTGTGGACTGGCTCGCATTGATGGCTGGGCAGTAGGTATAGTTGCCAACCAGCGCAAGATCGTGAAGAGCAAAAAAGGCGAAATGCAGATGGGTGGCGTTATATACTCCGACTCTGCTGATAAAGCGGCCCGCTTCATCATGAACTGCAACCAGAAGAAGATTCCGCTGGTGTTTTTGCAGGATGTGTCTGGCTTTATGGTAGGCAGCAAGGCCGAGCATGGAGGCATTATAAAAGATGGTGCCAAAATGGTGAATGCGATGGCCAACTCCGTAGTGCCTAAGTTTACGATTATAGTTGGCAACAGCTACGGTGCCGGTAACTATGCCATGTGCGGCAAAGCCTACGACCCACGCCTGATCTACTCGTGGCCAACAGCCCAGCTTGCCGTTATGAGCGGTGCAGCCGCAGCCAAAACATTGCTTCAGATTCAGGTATCAGCGCTTAAAGCCAAAGGCGAAGAGATTACACCGGAAGCTGAAAACGAGCTGTTGGAGCGCATTACGGCCAAGTACAACGAAGAATTGTCACCTTATTACGCGGCTGCTCGTTTATGGGTAGATGGTATCATCGATCCGCTGGAGACCCGCAAAGTGATCTCGATGGGAATAGAAGCGGCAAACCACGCCCCGATTGAAAAACCATATAACGTGGGTGTAATACAGACGTGATTCTCTTAATGAATGAGGAGTAAACTATAGTTTGAGCTTCCGGAGTTTAGGAAGTAAATTCTATGGCGCAAGCGTCCACGCTTGTGTCGAACTATAGTTGGGCCTCTGGCCCAGTTGGATTGCAAATCCAACACTCCGAGTAAGTCACGGATCACAGATCCGCGCCAGCAAAAAAGAGAAGGATTCCCCTCCTTTGAGGGGCAGGGGTGGGTTTTACAATAGCAGAGCATTACATTTATAGTTAGATTTTCTAATTACGCAGTACATTGACAAAGAAGGAAATAAAGGCGCTGGTATCGCTGTTGGACGATTCGGATTATGAGGTAGCGCATCATGTGGAGCAGAAAATAATTTCGCTGGGGGAGGAAGCCATTCCGTTTCTGGAAGAAGAGTGGGAAGAAACGCTGGACAATGACCTGCAGAAGAAGATAGAAGACCTGATACACGGCATGCAGTTTAACGGGCTGTTGCACCGCCTGCAGGAGTGGAAAGAGGAAGGCAGCACCGACCTGCTGAAGGGTATGTGGCTTGTAAACTCCTACCTGTACCCGGATGTGGACTATAGTGCCATTACCAAGGCCATGGACCAGCTGTACTTCGATGCCTGGACCCACATGAAGGACGACATGCACCCCTACGACCAGGTCAAGTCGCTGAACAACGTGCTGTTCCGGGAGAAGAAGTTTACGGCCAATACTAAGAACTTCCATTCGCCATCAAACTCCATGCTGCACCTGGCCCTGGAAACCAAACGCGGCAACCCACTCACGCTCTGCGTTATTTACATGATTATAGCACAACGGCTGGAGTTCCCGGTATATGGCGTAAACCTGCCAAACCTGTTCATCCTTACTTACAAAATGGATGGGGTACAGTTCTACATCAATGTGTACAACAAGGGCCTTATCCTGTCAAAAGCCGACATCGACAACTATATTCTGCAGCTGAACCTGAATCCGGTTGATATTTTTTACGAGCCAACCTCGAACCTGGAGATCGTAAAACGCGCACTACGCAACCTGGCGTTCTCGTTTGAGAAGATGAAAGACTTGGAGAAAGCCACCGAAGTAACCAAACTGCTCACTGCCATTACAGATGAAGATCCGGCGATACAGTAAACTATAGTTATATGGCTAAACTATAGTTCTGAGATACGCCAGTTACAAACTGGCCCCATGGTAAACCACAAGTTGCGCTAACGCTAAACTTGCGGCATGTAACAGAACATTGCAATACTAAAAAAGGCCGGAGTAGTAGATATGAATAAGCTA
>DATBUF010000158.1:0-3074 GCA_036516435.1 Pontibacter sp. | reverse complement strand
TAACTATAAACTATAGTTGTAAACGGATTATAGTTTCAAATATACGAAAAGCGCAGCCACTGTTAGAGTAGCTGCGCCCGCGTTTCGTTTACTTCAGTATCTGAGCCGTATGGTCGGCCGTTTTTACTTTCGTGATGATGTCCTGTATCACGCCGTTCTCGTCGATGACGAAGGTATAGCGCATGGTGCCCATATACTTCCGGCCGTACATCGATTTCTCCTGCCACACGCCATACTGCTCTACTATCTGTTTCTCAGTGTCGGCGATCAGGGTAAAGGGCAGCTCATATTTTCCGATAAACTTCTGATGCGATTTCTCGCTGTCGATGCTGACGCCGATTACCTCGTAGCCTTCTTTTTGCAGGTGGCTATAGTTGTCGCGGAGGTTGCAGGCCTGGGCAGTACAGCCGCTGGTGTCGTCTTTCGGGTAAAAGTACAGAATTACTTTTTTGCCGCGGTAGTCGCTCAGCTTCACCGTATTTCCGTTCTGGTCTTTGCCTTCAAACTCCGGAGCCTTGTCGCCGATGTTGAGTGTCATAGTTCTTTTTGGTATCAAGTATCTCGTATCAAGTATCACGATTTTGCCTTGCTACGTGATACGTGTGTCGTGATACGTTTTAAATGTCAGATCTTAGTTGTAAAAGTGGCTTCGTTGCCGGCAATGTCTCTTACCTTCAGCACCACTTCACCAGACAAAGGTACACTTTTATCCAGCTTTTCAGAGTATAGCAGCGCTTCTTTGTGCTCATACTTCATCAGGAGCCACTGGCCGTTTACCCACGCGTTAAAAGACTGAATCCCTGAAAGATCGTCGCTGATCCTGAACCGTATCTGGGCCGGGCTCTTGCCAAGCAGTTTTATAGTTGGGGGTTTAATGTCCTGCATTACTTTAAACTTGCCCATGTTCCGGGTGCTGAAGGTAATGGTGTTGCCCTCCCACTTGCCACCCGTGTAGCCGCGGCCTTTGCCCAATCCTAAAAAGTAAACGGCTGCTTTGCTCTTGTCTATACCGGTAGTATCCACGGTCATGGTCACTTTCATGGCCTTGTGCAACGGTGTGTAGTAGTCGCCTATCGTTACCACATCACCTACCTTGCTGGTGTGCAGGTAAAGGGTGTCGTAAAGCGTTTCCTTCTCGAAAGTAACATGCAGGTAGTTGTTTTTATAGGTTACCTCTTTTGCCGGCGGTATCATAGTCTGGAAGGCAAACGGCTTGCCCACATCGCAGAACCCAATGGAATCCGGAATGCCGGCGCGCAGGTCGTACAGGGCAACAGAGGCACTGTTTTGCATGTAACTTGGCACCAGGTCGAAGCGCTTGCCAGCTACAAAAAGCTCTACGTTGCGCGGTGTCTGGCTGGTATCGGTGGCGCTCACTTTCAGCACATTGCCCATAATCTCATAATCCACTTCCGGCTTCTTTACACTTTTGGCCAGCGTCTGGGTAAAGGTTGGTTTCTGGCCTTTCACTATAAAGCTGAGCGTAGAGGCATTGTTGTAAGAGTCGCGGGCTACCAGTTTTATCTGGTAAGTAGAATCCGGGTGCACTGTAAAGCGACCTTGTTTGCCGTTGGCTTTGTAAAGCGGCAGGTCGTTGCCATAATCCACAAAGGCCTTCTGAAACGTGCGCCCATGCCTGCGGTACATATAATAGTTAATGTGCTGCGATACCTGGCGCGAAATCTCGAACGGCACCTGCTCGATGTAGTGATTGTAAATCGGTTTATCGTTTACATACAGCGTTACCTCCTGTGTACCATTTTTGTTGGTAGCGCCATCCAGGCGGTCGTTGGTTTGTAGTTCCAGGCCAATTAAGCCGTGGGCATACACTGTATCTGCTAAACTATAGTTGGCGCCAACTTTTTTAGGGCTGAACTCGGCTCGGGCAAACTGGTTTTTTACGCGTGCATGGATGTTCAGGGGCAGCACCGCCAGACTATAGATATCCGGCGGCGTGGTATCGATGATCTCAGTAAAGTTGTAACGCAGCGGGTTGTAGAGTCTGTCCTGCGCATCGCGTATCTCGAAATGCAGGTGCGGACCACCCGAGCCACCCGTGTTGCCGGATAAGCCAATGATGTCGCCACGTTTTACCGGAAACTGGTCTTTCTCAAAAAACAGCTCCAGTTCAAAGGTCTGCTTTTCGTACTGTTTCTGCAGCATGTAAGTACCCAGCGGGTCGCCGAACGCCAGCAGGTGTGCGTAGGTAGTGGTGAGCCCGTTGGGGTGCGTAATGTAAATAATGTTGCCATACCCGTACGTAGACTGTTTTACTCTCGAAATATAGCCATCGGCGGCGGCATACACGTTCAGGCCTTCGCGCTGGTCGGTTTTAATATCCAACCCGCCGTGGAAGTGGTTCGAGCGTATCTCACCCATACTGCCCGACAGGTAATTGCGCTCTCCGGGTTTTATCGGAAACAGGAAATAACCGGGTGTCGGGCTGTATTGAGCTGCCAGGTCGGTGGCCGTAAAAAAGCAAAGTATAAGTAGGGCAAAAAGTTTATTTAACTTCAAAATCAAGCAGTTTTCTGTCTTCAACATAGCCTTCTAATCTGTCTCCAATGGTAACCGGGCCTACGCCTTCGGGTGTACCTGTAAAAATAATATCGCCTTTCTTTAGTGTGATGAAGCGGGAAATGTACGCGATGATGTCGTCGAAGTTATTCAACATCATCTGTGAGTTTCCTTTCTGCTTTGTTTCGCCGTTCACGTCCAGCCTGAAGCTGATGTTCTGCAGGTCCGGGAACTGGTCTAAAGATAGATATTCGGACACAGGAGCAGAGCCGTTAAAGCCTTTTGCCAGTGTCCAGGGCAGTCCTTTTGCTTTGGCTTTGCTTTGCAGGTCGCGGGCGGTAAAATCGATGCCCAGACCAATGGCGTCATAGTATTTGTGTGCAAACTTTTTCTCAATGTTCTTGCCTTCGCGACTTACGCGCAAAATAAGCTCTACTTCGTGGTGGATGTCGTTGCTATACTCCGGGTAGTAAAAAGGCTCGTTGTTGCGGAGAATGGCGGTGTCTGGCTTAAAGAAAATGACAGGTTCGTCGGGTACTTCGTTTTTTAATTCGGCT
>DATBUF010000157.1:0-7974 GCA_036516435.1 Pontibacter sp. | reverse complement strand
CCACACCTGAACAAGGGAGCAGATTTTAACTGGCAGGAGCTGGTGCGTGCCCCGTTTTTTGTCCCCGACACGAAACGCATCGCTGACCTTTTCCAGGACTTTAAAGCCAAGCATGTGCACATGGCTATCGTACTGAACGAGTACGGCACCACAGCCGGCCTGCTTACTCTGGAAGACATCGTGGAGGAGATTGTGGGGGAGATAAACGATGAGTTTGACGAGGATGAGATTATCTACTCTCAGTTAGATAAAAATACCTTTATCTTTGATGCTAAGACATCGCTGCACGACTTCTGTAAAATAACCGAAGTGCCTTTTGATGCCTTTGATGAGGTGAAGGAAGAGAACGAATCAGTGGCAGGGCTCATGCTCTCTCTATTCTCGCGCATACCAAAACCAGGTGAAACCATAGACTATGGCCGGTTCCATTTTACAATAGAATCAGCGGATAATAAACGCGTAAAAAGAGTAAAAATTAATGTCGGAAGTAAAAAGAAGCATTACCACAAAGTTGACTAAGCTGCAACTCGGTTTACTGTTTGCCCTGTCGCTGGCTATAGTTTCCTGTGGAACAGAGTATACTCCAAAGCCAAAAGGCTATAACCGCATCGATCTTCCGGCACAGACTTACCAGTCTCTTAAACCAGTGCATCCCTATACATTTGAGTACTCCAGTCACGCTAAGGTACGCCCCGACTCATCCATGATCGCACAGCCGCACTGGATACACATTATCTACCCTACTATGGGCGCAGATGTGCAGCTTACCTACAAGGACCTACAAGGCAGCCAGGAAGCACTGAACGATATGGTAGAGGATGCCCGTAAACTGACAGGCAAGCACCAGATAAAGGCCTACGCTATAGAAGAAACAGAAGTAAAGACTCCCTCCGGTGCCCTGGCTTCTGTTTTTGAGCTTGAAGGCGAAGTTCCCAGCCAGTTCCAGTTTTACGTAACCGACTCCACCAAACATTTCCTGCGCGGCGCCCTGTACTTCCGCACCGCCACACAAAACGACTCGCTAGCTCCTGTTATCGAGTTCATCAAGAAGGATGTGATCCACATGCTGAATACATTGGAGTGGCAGAAGGGAAAGTAGTTGTTGGTTGCTGGTTATTAGTTGATAGAAATTGATATTTAGAGGCGAACTATAGTTTATCATTTCATCCTGCAAATCCTGATTCAGGCAATTTCTGTATCTTTAACTCATTCGTCAACTATAGTTATCAATTCATAATTAGCCAAGGGTATTGAGCAACTTTTTCCATACCAAGATCGAGTATCTGAAAGGGATTGGGCCGCAGCGCGCTGAGCTGCTGCAAAAGGAGCTGAACATGTACACCTACGGCGACCTGATCCAGCATTACCCCTTCCGCTATTTAGACCGTACCCAGTTTTACCGCGTAGCCGAACTGGACGAGAGCATGCCCTATGTGCAGGTACGCGGACGTGTACGAGGCAAACAGTTGCTGGGCGAAGGACGAAAGCAACGCCTGGCCGCTACCCTGGTAGACGAAGCAGGTGACGAACTGGAGCTGGTATGGTTTAAGGGGGTAAAGTGGATGGAGAAAAGTCTGAAGAACCATACAGACTACATCGTTTTCGGGAAACCTACCGAGTTTAACGGCAAGTTCAGCATGGCTCACCCGGAACTGGAAGAGCTAAGCGAAGCCAGGCAGACTACCTCTTTTCTGCAGCCGGTTTACAATACTACCGAAAAGCTGAAGGCGCACCGCATCGACAGCAAAGTGATCTCGAAGTACATTGAGTCGTTACTGAAACTGGCAGCCCCTAACATACAGGAAACACTATCACCGGACCTGATAGACCGTTATCGCCTTACAGATAAACGTAGCGCACTGCTGAACATCCACTTCCCGGAATCGGTGGAAAAGTATAATGCGGCTAAGTTCAGACTGAAGTTTGAAGAGTTATTTTATGTGCAGCTACGCCTGTTGCGCCAGAAAGTGGTACGCCGCGCCGACCTGGCCGGGCAGGTGTTTAAGCAAGTGCCTACTGTAACAGAGTTCTACAAAAACCACATGACCTTTGACCTGACGGGTGCACAGAAGCGGGTTATCAAGGAAATACACAAAGACCTTACCTCGGGTAAGCAAATGAACCGCCTGCTGCAGGGCGATGTGGGCTCTGGTAAAACTATAGTTGCTTTTATTACCATGCTGATCGCTGCTGACAACGGGGCACAGTCAGTACTGATGGCACCAACCGAAATCCTGGCTGACCAGCACTATACCGGCCTGAAAGCTTTTGCAGACCGCTTAGGCATCAAGATTGGCAAGCTAACCGGCTCAACCAAGGCTAAAGAACGGCGCGAACTACACGAACAGCTTCGCTCTGGCGAGATGAAAATGATTGTAGGTACGCACGCTTTGCTCGAAGATGTGGTACAGTTCCATAACCTGGGCCTTTGTATTGTGGACGAGCAGCACCGGTTCGGAGTGGAGCAGCGTTCTAAACTATGGCGCAAGAACCCACGCATTATCCCGCATGTGTTAGTTATGACAGCCACCCCCATTCCGCGCACCCTGGCCATGACCTTGTATGGTGACCTGGATGTGTCGGTAATTGACGAGATGCCAGCCGGCCGTAAAGAGATTGTCACAGTTCACAGGTTCGATTCGCACCGCTTAAGAGTTTTCCAGTTCGTGCGTGACCAAATCAAGCTCGGCCGGCAGGTGTATGTGGTCTATCCCCTTATTGAGGAGTCGGAAGGGATGGACTATAAGGACCTGATGGATGGATACGAAAGCATACGGCGCGCCTTCCCGGAGTACCAAATAAGCATGGTGCACGGCAAGCTAAAGCCGCAGGACAAAGATTACGAGATGCAGCGTTTTGTGAAGAATGAGACGCAGATCATGGTGGCCACTACAGTAATCGAGGTGGGTGTGAATGTGCCGAATGCCTCGGTTATGATTATTGAAAGTGCCGAACGGTTTGGTTTGTCGCAGTTGCACCAGTTACGCGGGCGCGTGGGCCGCGGCGCTGAACAGAGCTACTGTATACTGATGACAGGCTACAAACTTAGCAAGGATAGCAAGACACGCCTGGAAACAATGGTGCGCACCAACAACGGCTTCGAGATCGCGGACATTGACCTGAAGCTCCGCGGCCCCGGCGACCTGATGGGCACCCAGCAAAGCGGTGTGCTCGACCTGCTCATCGCTGATCTGGCCAAGGACGCACCTATACTTCAGGAGGCGCGTGCCGCCGCACAGAACATTCTCCAGGAAGATTCGCAACTTGAAAAGCCAGAACACCAGAATATCCGCAGGCATATCCAGTCATTGAGCGCAAACACTGTAAACTGGAGCCGTATCAGTTAACACTGGCTGTGTTGTGAACCTCGGTGCTACCATCCTGCACGGGAGCCTGTGGCCCTCCTGTGTTATGTACCGGTAGTTGCGTTTGCCTGGTAGTAACTATAGTTTGCCCTTCAGGAGTTATGGCGGGCAGCGCTTTACTTTCCTTCGTAATCCTGCCTATCAGTAAGAGTGCTACAAATGCAAATATTTTAATTATAAATTTCATTTTATCGCGTTTAGCTAATTTACAGCATTTGCATTTGTTTGTTACAGCCTTCTTCAAAAAAGTGAGTAAAAGGCCTTTATTTTTGTTCTACCACCTCTTTTCAAAGAGTTATTACACATGAAGCCTTATTCATATCTTCTATTCCAAACTATAGCGCCAGCGGCAACTTTATAAAGGGGAAGTTCAATTTCTTAGCAGATCACATTTTTTAAGTCTGTGGTGCGGCAAAAGCTTGCCTAATCCTGTGTTATACCTTAAGTTTGAGCAGCACAAAACCCCTTAGCCCGTGAGAAGCCTGTCTTTCCTCTTCGTATTTGTATTACTGGTATCTGCCGCTGCTGCCCAGTCCAGAACCAAAGGATCCATGCCTTTTGAGTACCACCCTAACCTGACAGAGGACAGGTATAACCAGCGTATTACGCACAAAACCATACCAACCGGGCCGGACCAGTTTGTGATACTCAGCAGGAAGGCAGATGGGAGCTATGCCGTAGAAAAGTACCAGGCAGGCTTGAAAAAGCAGTGGGGAACGGCCGTACCACTTACCAGTGCCCAAACTGTGTATGGCTTTTATACATCAAAAGATGCAGCTATAGTTGTGGCACATAGCAAAACAGGGCATACGCAGCAGCTACACGGCTATTACATCGACCTGGCAAGTGGTGCTTTAAAAAACAAGCAGTTGCTACTGGACAGCCCGGTTACGAACCGCGAGCCTGCCATTGCTTTTTCTGATGACGGCTCTAAGCTCCTTGTATTTCATTACCAGGCTGATACTAACTATAAGATCAGAAGTGTAAGCGGTACTTTGTATGATGAGAAGCTGGCTAAAATTAAAGATGTAAACTATAACCTGAACGACCTGCGCGATATTCTGTCGGTAGATGTGCAGGTGAGTAACAGCGGGGAGCAGTACCTGAGCCTGATCTCAGATAACATGAACCGCCTGACGGTGCGCCAATACAACCTGAAAGACCCGAAAGCCAAAGTCATGAGTGTGCTGGTAGGCGGCGTATTTAATGGCAAGAAGGTATACATTATGGATTCGCGGTTTAAGCTGATGGCTGATAACCAACTATACGGTGCCGTAATTACCGCTGAAGAAGCATCGGGCCTGTACCATAGTTTAAAGGCGGTGAAGTTTGATTTTGAGGTGGAGGATATGGTATTTGCCGAGGAGTTCAGGTTCACGGCCGACTTCCTGACCAAGGTAAATGAACTGAACAAAACGGACCAGAACAAAGCAAAACGCTTTGAAGACCTCTACCTGAGCGACCTATATAAAACTATAGATAACAAGCTGGTAGTTGTGGCCGAGAAAAAGTATACGATGGGTGGCAAAACCTCGCCTTACTTTGCTAAGGAGCTGCTGCTTTTTGCCTACGACGAATACATGAACTCCGCCTGGAACTCCGTACTGATGAAGCACCAGCAAGCACCTGCCGAAGATGCCTTCTCTGGTATCTCGTACAGTGCTTACCTGAGTGGCAACACTCTGAACCTGCTTACCCTGGAGGAACTGGACGGCAAGTATGATCTGTACCTGCGCCAGATAAACACCGGCACAGGCGAGACAAGCCAGCCCAAAGGTGTGCGCCTGAACGTGGCCAACGACAAAGAACTGGCCTATGTGAAGGACTTCACAGCCTGGTTCTCAGACAAAGATGTAAGTGTGGTTGTTCGCCCCCGAAAGCGTGAGGCTGGTCTTAAGCTTTACCACATTCAGCTGAAGTAACCTTTAAAGTATAGCGGGTGCTGCTCTTCGGCTTGCTGGTTAGCAGGTCGGTAATGCAGCTTTTTAGTGAACGAAGCCAGCTGCAGGCACATGTGCGAAAAGCCTACGTAGTTCACGATATCCACATACATTTTAAACTCTTTACGGGAGCCATCCAGTACTCCCAGCTTATCTACTTTGTAGGTATTCATGGCTGACCAGGGCATCCAGCGCACTACTTTTCTATGGTGCAGCATGTAACGGTTAATGGCTACCTCCAGTTGGTAGCACTTCAGCTTCTGGCGATTTACTACCTGTTTCAGATCAGCAGTCTGAAGTATGCGTTCGCCGGATAGCAGCACATCGCTGCGGTACCATTTTACAAACCAGGGCGAGTTAATGCGCCGCATGATGATCATATCGACAGAGGGGTGATTCTGGTAAGCCTCCAGGGCCGCCTCCAGCTCATCTTTGCGCAAATCCTGCAGGTCGGCATCCATCAGCAGCAGTGTTTTGTGCTGCACGTGCCGCAGGCCGTACTTTATAGCCTCAGTCTTACCCACGTTCTGCGGCAGGCGGTGTACTTCTACGGTAGGCCAATATTGCTCTATGTAGTCAGCAGTATTGTCATCTGATCCATCGTCTACACAAATTACCTGCGCAATATATCTTGTCTCAACTATAACATTCAGTACCTGAGCTATTCGCTCCCGTTCGTTAAAGCATGGTATCAGGCAAGTTACTTCCATAGTTTGTCTTTCGTAGTTAGGTCGTGGCGCTTCTTCCAATACGTAAACCAGACTATAGTTTTGCCTCAGCCTGAAGTAAAATTTTAACCCAGCCTACATTCTTACCCTGATTTCTGAAACCGGCCCAAACAAAAAAGGCTTTCTCCTGCAGAGAAAGCCTTTCTAAACTATAAATGGTCAGAAATTAATAAACGTACTCGTTTGCCTCAATCAGGGCAGCGGCAATGCGGCGGCGTGCTTCTTTCGTATTAAAAAGGTCTTTTTTAGTAAAGCGTTTCAGCCCCATAAACAGCAGGCGCTGCTCATCTCCCTCTGCCATAGCAGCAACGGCATCTTTACCAGCTATAAAGGCAGCATCCACCGCATCGTTCAATACCACGCGGGCAATATCGATCTGGTTGGCAACAGCCTCCTGGCCTTTGCTGCTTACCAGTTTCTCCACGCGCAGCAACGTAGACTCTGCCACGTATGTTCTGATTGCCATATCTGCAATGTGCATCAGAATCTCCTGCTCTTTTGCCAGCGAGTTCATGTACTTCTGCACAGCCGTACCTGCTACCATCAGAATGGCCTTCTTCAGGTTACGAACAGCTTTATACTCTGCCGTAAACAGTCCTTCCTCTTCCTCGCCAAAATCAGGAATAGACATCAGCTCGTTCTGCACTGCCTGGGCAGGTCCCATCAGATCCAGTTCACCGTTCATGGCTTTCTTCAGGATCATATCCACAGTCAGCATGCGGTTGATCTCGTTGGTTCCTTCAAAGATGCGGTTGATGCGGGAGTCGCGGTACGCACGGTCCATGGGGTAATCAGCCGAGAAGCCATAGCCACCGTAAATCTGCACGCCCTCGTCCACTACATAGTCCAGCACTTCTGAGCCTTCTACTTTCAGCATCGCACATTCTACAGCAAACTCTCTGGCAGCACCCAGCAGCGCCTCGTTCTCGTTTTTGCCTGCAGCCAGTAGCTCCTGCTCCTTGCGGTAAATATCCATACCGGCACGGTACTGCGCCGATTCTACTGCAAAGATGCGAATAGCCTGTTCTGCCAGTTTGTGCCGAATAGCTCCGAACTTAGCAATCGGCAATTTAAACTGCTGACGCTCATTTGCATATTTCACCGACAGTTCAGCCACTTTTTTAGCAGCGCCCAGCGTAGCAGCGCATAGTTTGATGCGGCCAATGTTCAGGATGTTGAAAGCGATCAGGTGACCTTTACCAATTTCGCCCAGTACGTTCTCTTTCGGCACTTCGCAATCTGTTAAGAACACCTGGCGTGTAGACGAGCCTTTGATACCCATCTTATGCTCTTCGTTACCCAAGCTCAGTCCCGGGTAATCTTTCTCAACTATAAACCCGGTGAACTTGTCGCCATCTACCTGTGCGAACACAATAAATACATCAGCAAAGCCTGCGTTTGTGATCCACATTTTCTGGCCATTCAGAATATAGTGCGTGCCTGCCTCGTTCAATACGGCTTTGGTTTTAGCAGCCAGTGCGTCCGAACCTGACCCTGGCTCTGTTAAGCAATAAGACGACATCCACTCGCCGCTCACCAGCTTCGGAATGTACTTCTGCTTCTGCTCTTCGGTACCGAAGTATAAAATTGGCAATGTACCGATACCTGTATGTGCCGCAAAAGCAACGGGGAATGAGTGGCCACCCCCTACTGATTCCGTAACCAGCAGCGACGTGTTAAAGTCCATGTTCAGACCGCCGTACTGCTCCGGAATAGACACGGCAAATAAACCCAGTTCACCTGCTTTCTTCATCAGACCTTCCATCAGGCCTTCTTCATGGTTATCCAGACGGTCCAGCAGTGGGTATACTTCTTCGCGCACAAAGTCCAGACAGGTCTGAGCCATCATGCGTTGCTCTTCGTTAAAATCTTCGGGCGTAAATACGTCCTGCGGGTTGGTTTCCTTTATCAGGAACTCACCACCTTTTATAGTTGCAGTTT
>DATBUF010000156.1:0-7361 GCA_036516435.1 Pontibacter sp. | reverse complement strand
TGGGCGGCGGCATGCCAGGTGGCATGGGCGGTATGGGCGGCATGATGTAATCAGACATCCCATAGTGTAAATATGAAAAGCCCTTGCAGCGATTGTTGCAAGGGCTTTTTGTTTTCTGTCAGAATCAGGATTTGAAGGATTAAAGGTAAGCAGGGCCTCAGCTTTCTAACTACCTAAAATCTCTTCATTACCCCTCTAACTTGCTAACTCTCTTATAGCTATCGTTATATCGTGGGGGGCTACTTCATCACCGCCAAAATAAGGATAAAGCTGGTAACCCTCTCCTTTTCCAGTACAATGCCTTGGCAGTTCTATAGTTATGTTGTTTAGCTTAAAAATATATTTATTGTTCTCTAGCCGGATTTCATAACTATAAGTCTTGTTAAGCTCCACCACTCCTATCAGTTCCGACTGGCGTACTTTGTTCAGGTAAGTATAAGCGTGTATTTCCAGTTGATTGTTGTACCAGCGCCAGCCAAAACGGGCACTGTTGCTATGGTGGTCTGTACGGCAGTCAGCTAATCCATAGAGCTTGTTAATGTCGCCCTGGTTGCTTCTGTCTATAGTTTGGTAAATGGCACTGGCATCGAAGGTGGCTTCAAAAGTCAGAATGTCTGTCCGGCGGGCCAGAAACGGCGAGCCTGCGCTATGTTCTCCTTTCTTTATCGTGTAAACTATAGTTTCGGAATGCTCATCGGCCGGTACAGGCGTTACAGTCTGGCAGGAAGTAAGGCTAAAAATGGAGAGCACTGCGCCCAGCAGGTACTTCCAGGGTAAAGGCAACATAGCTAAATAGTAATAAAAGGCTAAAAATGGAAAGAGGTATATAGTAGTATCTTATATAAGACACTGATCTATAGTTGACAATGCCAGCGATAAACCAATGCAAAAATATAAATTTTAATAAATAAAAAAGGTCCTGTTAAAAATAACAGGACCTCTCTTGGTTTACTATTTCGCTATTGTTAACCGCGACCGTGCATCATGTACATCAGCTTGCGGGTAAGTAGTACCAGAATTAGTCCGGCAACAATCACAAAGCCTCCGATAGAAGAGAAAATAGCCAACGGACCAAGTTCATCTACATAAGAAGCAATGTAGCCACCAGCAATCTGAGCAATACCAGGCGCTAAGAACCAAACTCCCATCAGCATGGATACCAGCGTAACAGGTGCCAGGCGGGTTACCATTGAAAGGCCGATAGGCGATAAGCAAAGTTCACCTATCGTATGGAAGAAGTAGGTTGCAAGCAACCAGCCAATGCTGGCTTTTACAGTTTCATCCTCTACGCCGCCGCGCTGCATTACAGCACCAACCATAAAGAAGAAGCCTATACCCAGCAGGATCATACCGATACCCATTTTAGTAGGGATGCTCAGGTCTTTGCCACGTCTGCCCAGATACAGCCATAGTTGTGCCGTAAGTGGTGCAAAGGCAACTATAAACAGTGGGTTCACAGACTGGAACCAGGAAGTAGGAATCAGGTAACCGAAAACTTCCCGATCAATGTACTTATCAGTATAAACGGTAAGGGAGCTACCCGCCTGCTCAAAGCCAGCCCAGAACAGAATCACGAAGAAGGAAATAATAAAGATTACCGATACACGATCAATCTCCTCTTTAGTAAGTTTCTTAGGAGCAGCAGCTTCACCGTTCTCAGTGGTTGTTTCCGCTTTTACCGGCTTCAGGCCGATATCGCCTAACAGGCGCGGACCTAAGGTGTTAAACACAATCTGACCGATGACCATACCGATACCGGCAGCCAGGAAACCATACTGGAAACCATAGTTTGTAACACGTTCTACACCATCAACTACAGCTTTAGTAGCAAAATAATCTTCGGCCAGGTAGCCACACACCAGCGGCGCAAAAAAGGCACCGATGTTAATACCCATGTAGAAGATCGTGAACGCTGAATCGCGGCGTGGGTCGCCCTGCGCATACAGGTTACCAACTATAGAAGAAATGTTTGGTTTAAAGAAACCATTACCTATAATTAGCAGTAACAGGCCAAGGTAGGTCATCTCTTCTGCTATGTAAGGCGTAGAGAACAAACTGAACTGACCAAGCGCCATCAGAACACCCCCTATCAGGATAGCTCTGCGGTGCCCGAGGTATTTATCAGCCAACCAACCGCCGATGATAGGCGTAAAATATACGAAGCCTGTAAAATAGCCGTAGATCAATGCTGCATCGGCCACACTATAGCCTAAGCCGCCTTCCAGGGCAGTTTTTGTCAGGTAAAGCATTAAGAGACCACGCATACCGTAGTAGCTGAAACGCTCCCATAACTCTGTGAAGAACAGCAGGTACAGCCCTTTCGGATGCTTTAGTTTTTCTTTATCCACCGCATCGTAGGGGTGATGAAGGTTAACAGACATAGATGTAGATTAGTTGAAAGTTTAGGTTAAGATACAATATTCAGCATACAAAGAGAGTAAATATATTAGTAAACACGCAAACAGGCAAGATTTTTTTACTGAATACAGCAACAGGGCACATCCTGGATATATAAATACCGTAACAATTATTAAGATATCTTATTTTTCATATTTTTGTAACATAATAAGTTAAAACACCACCTTATTTAAATTAACCCAACAAATTTCAAATGAAAGAATCTGGACATAAATCTAATGCAGTAGGTTTAGACAGCTTAGGTATTAAAGAGGCGAAGGAAGTGCTTTGGAACCTGAGTCCGGCTGAGCTGGTGGAAGAAGCCATTAAAAATGGTGAAGGCACCCTGACAAGCACCGGCGCGCTGATGTGCGACACCGGCAAGTTTACCGGCCGATCTCCCAAAGACCGCTTTGTAGTAAAAGACGCTAAAACAGAGAATTCTGTGTGGTGGGGTGATATCAACATCGCCTTCGATCCGGAGAAATTCGACCAGTTGCAGGCCAAGATGGTGGATTTCCTGAAAGATAAGAAACTGTACGTACGCGATGCTTATGCTGGTGCTCATCCGGATTACCGCCTGAACCTGCGCATTGTGAATACACAGGCATGGCAGAACCTGTTCTGCAACAACATGTTCCTGCGTTTAACGGAAGAAGAGATCGCCAACCATACGCCAGAGTTTACCATCATCTGCGCGCCTGAGTTCCAGGCTGACCCTGAAGTAGATGGAACACGTCAATCCAATTTTGCGATCATCAACTTTACCAAGAACATGATCCTGATTGGCGGTACAGGCTACGCCGGCGAAATGAAGAAAGGTATTTTCGGTGTGCTGAACTATATTCTGCCGCACGAAAAGAACACCTTATCGATGCACTGCTCTGCCAACGTAGGCAAAGACGGTGATACTGCTATTTTCTTCGGCCTTTCAGGTACAGGCAAAACGACTCTTTCTGCTGACCCTAACCGCGGCCTGATTGGCGACGACGAGCACGGCTGGGCAGAAGACAGCGTGTTTAACTTTGAAGGTGGCTGCTACGCAAAAGTAATAGACCTGACAAGAGAAAAAGAGCCGCAGATCTGGGATGCCATTAAATTTGGCGCCATTGTAGAGAACACCCGCTACTACGAAAATACACGCGAAGTAGACTATACCAACAGTTCCGTAACAGAGAACACCCGTACGGCCTACCCTATCAACCACATTGATAATGCCGTAGAGCCATCCAGAGCTGATGTTCCTAAAAACATCTTCTTCCTGACTGCGGATGCGTTTGGCGTACTGCCTCCGATCTCCAGGCTGAATGCCAGCCAGGCGATGTACCACTTCATCTCGGGCTACACTGCGAAGGTTGCCGGTACCGAAGTTGGTATTACAGAGCCGCAAACTACCTTCTCTGCTTGCTTCGGAGCTGCTTTCCTGCCACTGCACCCAACCAAGTATGCCGAGATGCTGGGCAAGAAAATGGAAGAGAACAACGTAAATGTATGGCTGGTTAACACAGGCTGGACCGGTGGCCCTTATGGCGTTGGTTCCCGCATGAAACTGCCTTATACGCGTGCCATGATCACAGCCGCCCTGAACGGCGAGTTGAACGAGGTTAGCTTTACAAAGCACCCGATCTTTGGTGTAGAAATGCCTGACACCTGCCCGAACGTACCTGCTGAGATTCTGAACCCACGTAACACCTGGGCTAACAAGGAAGAGTACGATACCAAGGCAAGTGACCTGGCTTCTAAATTTGTGAAGAACTTTACGAAATATGCAGAGTTTGCCAGCGAAGACATTCTGGCAGGTGCTCCACAGGTAGAAGTAGCTACAAGCTAACAATAGCCTGAACTCCTGAAAAGCCCCGCTATGTAAGAGTAGCGGGGCTTTTATATTTTACAGTACCGCCATCAGCATAAATTTTATACTTTCGTATATTGTAAAAGCTGGCAAATCTAGCAATGCTGCTATGTTCTCTATTATAGATCTACAGTAGAGACTATAGAAAATAACAACTTAACAATCAACAATTTAACAATTAAAACTTTGCACCTGTTCTATACTCCAGATATTAATTCTGACACCTATACGCTGAGCGAAGAAGAATCGAAACATTGCACGCGTGTGCTCCGGCTTAGCCCCGGCGATACCGTGTACCTGGTAGATGGTGTAGGCGGGCTGCATACGGCTATTATACAGGATGCCACCCCTAAAAAATGCCAGCTGCAGATCATAGACAAGCAAATTGAGTATGGAAAGCTGCCGTATATCTCGCACATTGCCGTAGCGCCTACCAAAAATATGGACCGCATGGAATGGTTCGTAGAGAAGGCTGTAGAGATTGGCGTTAGTGAAATTACGTTTCTGCTGTGCGAGCACTCAGAGCGCCGGCAACTGCGGTTGGACAGGCTGGAGAAGATCGCCATCAGCGCTATGAAACAATCGCAGAAGGGGTATCTGCCACTGCTACACGATATGGTGCCTTTTCATAAATTTATAAACCAGGCAGTACCGGAGCACACCTTTATTGCTCATTTAGAAGAAGATGCGACTAAAGGTATAAAGCATTACTTTCAGGCCGGTCAGCCACACTGCATTATGATCGGGCCGGAGGGCGACTTTTCTGAAGCAGAGATTAAGGCAGCTTATGCGGCCGGCATCAGGCCCGTAACTTTGGGCGACAGCCGCCTGCGCACCGAGACAGCTGCACTGGTTGCCTGCCACACATTACAGGTGCTGCACGAAATTTATTCTACCAAAGATTAAACTATAGTTATGAAACGAACCCTGCTCCTGCTGCTCATCGTTATCCTGGCCATGCCCGTGGTGGCGCAACGCTATAGTTTAAAAATTGCCAAGCTGAAGTATAACGGCGGCGGAGACTGGTATGCTAATAAAACCTCATTGCCCAACCTGATCAGGTTCTGCAACCAAAACCTGAACATGAACATAAAGCCCGAAGAAGATGTGGTGGAGGTCGGCAGCGCCGAGTTGCTGAGCTACCCCTTCGTGCATATGACGGGCCACGGCAACGTGGTATTCTCGGATGCAGAGGCCCGGAACCTGCGCAATTACCTGGTCAGCGGCGGTTTCCTGCACATTGACGATAACTATGGCTTGGACAAGTACATCAGGAAAGAAATGAAAAAGGTGTTCCCGGAATACGAATTTGTGGAGTTGCCCTTCAACCACCCGATCTACCGCCAGAAATACACCTTCCGGAACGGACTGCCGAAGATACACGAACACGACAACAAGCCCCCGCAGGGGTTCGGCATTATACACGAAGGCCGGTTGGTCTGCTTCTATAGTTACGAAACTGACCTGGGTAACGGCTGGGAAGATGCAGAAGTGCATAACGACCCTGAGAACAAGCGCCGCGAAGCCCTGCAAATGGGCGCCAACATCCTCACATTTGCGCTAACCCAGGGCAGCGGATTACAATAAGACCAGTGATTAAAGGGATTAAACTGATTTATAAGATTTCAAATCATGTATAATCTCGGCTAATCAGCCTTACTCACTTAAATTACTTATTCTGAGAATCAACAATTTAACAACTTAGCAATCAACAATTAGTACTTCCTGTTAAAGATCTCTGAAAGTACAAACGCATCGCGGGCAGTAGTGGGGTTGCGGAGTATGGACGGATCGAACTTGCGGAGCGTGGTAGTGGGTTTCATGGTATAAGCCTGAAATGCTTCGTGCTTTCCAATATCCGGTCTCTTCTTTATCGTTCTCTCCGGCATGGTTCTCTCCAGCGAAACGGCTTCGAACTGTGTTTTCTCGTAACTATAGGCTTTTGGTGCCGGCACTTCAACAAGCTGCGCTACAGGCCGCTGCACGACTTCTTTCACCTGCGCCTTAGCCTGCTCTACCTTGGGCTGTAGTTCACGCAGAATATCCTCGAAAGAGGTTACAGGCACAGGTGGCCGGTGGTGCGGGCGCTCTACAGGAGGTGCATTCTCGTCCCGGAATTTCTTTGGCTGGGCAGGGTCATCCTTAAAGTTCTTCCGAAAGAAGTTAAACAAAAAGTAGCCCACCGCGAGCAGTACGTATATTAAGACCTTAAAATCTTCCATCTGCGTGTTGTATAATCAAATATAGTAAATTTAAAGTTTAAATCCTGCCTAACTATAGTTGCAGCCTTACAAACTATAGTTTAATAAAAAACTATGCTCCTGCGCCACCCGCTCTGCCTTAGATACGAGAAATAGTCTTATTTTTGACATTAGATTATAGTGTTTCGGCTTTAGCGAATGCAAGTATCAAGATTAGAGATTAAGGGCTTCAAGAGTTTCGGTGATCGTGTGGTCATCAACTTCGACGAAGGTATAACAGGGATTGTAGGGCCAAACGGCTGCGGCAAGTCAAATGTGGTGGATGCTATCCGGTGGGTGCTGGGCGAGCAGAAAACACGCAACCTGCGTTCCGACAAAATGGAGAACGTGATTTTTAACGGTTCCAAAACCCGCAAGCCGGTGCAGATGGCCGAAGTATCCATCACTTTCGATAATAACAAGGGTATTCTGCCTACCGAATATTCGCAGGTAACGGTTACGCGCCGCTACCACCGCTCCGGCGACAGCGAGTACCTGCTCAACGGCGTGCCCTGCCGCCTGAAAGACATCAACGAACTTTTCCTGGACACGGGTATCGGCTCAGACAGTTATGCAATCATCGAACTGAAGATGGTGGACGAGATCCTGAACGATAAGGAAAACTCGCGCCGCCTGTTGTTTGAGGAGGCTGCCGGTATCTCTAAATTCCGGGTGCGTAAAAAACAGACGCTTAAAAAACTGGAAGAAACCGATGCCGACCTGGAGCGTGTGGAAGACGTGCTGTTCGAGATTGGCAAGAACATGAAAACGCTGGAACGCCAGGCAAAACAGGCTATTAAGTATTTCCAGTTAAAGGAAGACTATAAGAAGCACAGCTTGGATTTTGCCCGCCGCAACATCAGTCAGTACCA
>DATBUF010000155.1:0-7666 GCA_036516435.1 Pontibacter sp. | reverse complement strand
ACTACTATAAGTGCACCTACCCCGAAGAGGCGGCTCACGATGGTAAAGGCATTGTATTTCTGCATCAGGGGCTTTACCAGCACCAGGTACAGGCCAAAGCTCACGGCATTCAGCACAATAAGCAGGTCGCCCCACAGGTTGCCGGGTGTGCTTTCGCTACCCGAACTATAGATCAGCAGAAAAGCGCCGGCACAGGCCAGCACAATGCCGCTCACCTTCTGCAGGCTGACCCGCTCCCGCAGCAAGATGGCCGAGAACAACAGCACAATAATAGGTACAATCACCATCAGCAGCGCCGCATTAATGGGGGAGGTAAGGTTGAGGCCGCCAAAGAAGCAGAGCTGGTTAATGGCAATGCCCGTAATACCACAGAGTACGGAACGCAGGTTATCGGCCCATCCCACAATTTTTTCTTTTACCACCAACCGCGAAAATATGCCGAAAAAAATAGCCGCAGACACCACCCGGATCACGATCAGCCCATACGGGCCTACATAAAACGGCATCACCTCTTTAGCGATACTATAGTTGCTACCATAAATCAGGGCCACCAGAAAGAGCGCCCCATGCACCTGCACTTGTTTACTCATGCCGCAAAAGTACGCGCTTATTCTGTTTGCACCGTATAACTAGGGCAACAAATCGTCTCTATCGCAAAGCAACTATGGACTCTCTGCAGAAAATGCCGCTCACCGTCAGGCGGGCAATCGAAATAACTGGTTTATTCTTTCTGGGCTGGATAATTGTGCTCGCACAGGGGTTGCTGGCACCGCTGCTGATGGCTTTTTTTATAAGTATCATGCTGCTGCCGGTGTACCGCTTTTTTAAGGTGCGGGGCGTTCCGGATGTGCTCGGTATTGTAATCAGTTTGCTGGCACTGGTGGTTGTTTTCGGCCTTATTATCTGGTTTTTTTCGTCACAGATTGCCAACCTGATCTCTGACTTTCCGGTGATAAAGGAGAACGTAACGCGGCACCTGAGCACCCTGAGCGGCTGGGTAGAAGAGCGCACTCCTTTTTCTACGGACGAGCAGCTGAAGTTTATAAACGAGCAGAGTGCCAAGTTGCTGGATTATGCCGGAACGTTGCTGGGTGGTGCGGCAGGTTCCGTTACATCGGTGGTGGTTTTCCTGGGCCTGCTGCCGATCTATATTTTTCTGATCCTGTTTTACAAGAACCTGTTGTTGCGCTTTGTGTTTCTGTGGTTCCCGCCTGAGCGGCACGAGAAGGTAGAAGAAACGTTGCGCGAGATGCAGGTCATCATTAAAAGCTACCTGTTTGGCCTGCTGATACAGGTAACCTACATGACGATATTGCTGGGAGGTATTCTGCTGCTCATAGGTATAAAACATGCGCTGCTGATTGGCCTGATCTTCGCCTTTCTGAACCTGATCCCATACGTGGGCGCTTTGCTGGGCAACATCATCGGGGTGTTGCTCACGCTGGCTTCCTCGTCGGAGCTATGGCCTATAGTTACGGTGCTGGGCGTAATTGCCGGGGTGCAGTTCCTGGACAACAACATCCTGATGCCGCGCATAGTAGGCTCTAAAGTAAGAATAAATGCACTGGCAACTATAGTTGGTGTAGTGGTGGGCGGTGAGATTGCTGGTATTACAGGTATGTTTCTGTCGCTGCCCATTATTGCCGTGCTTAAAGTAGTGTTCGACAGGACCGAGAACTTTAAGCAATGGGGCGTTTTGTTTGGGGATGAAAAGCCGGAGCGTAGCCCGATGGCAGAACCAGCCATGCGCGACGACAGCGACGAGATGCGGGAGCACCTGGAACGGGAAAATAAAATAGAGCCGCCCCGGGAAGACTAGCTATAGTTTTGACAAAGGACGGTGTGACAAAGGATAAAAGAGGATGGCTGCTGCCTGCCTTCGCGTTAAATTATCTGGCCAAGGCACGGAGAGGTAGGCTAGAACTATAGCCACCTGACATTCTAATGTCTTTTGTCCTTTGTCATATTATCCTTTGTCATAGCGTCCTTTGTCTTTTCTCACAATATCCCTTTCATAAAAACTACTTTGCTGTAAGCTCTTTTGTGTTGGTGGGTGGCAACTATAGCCATACCCGTTTGCCTGCAAATGCGTAACTTTGCTTTAAACCTTTAGCAGGTAAATTTCATAGCCGATGATTCACCCGAACATACCACTGGCCGAGCGCATGCGGCCGCACAACTTAGATCAGTATTACGGACAGAAACACCTGGTGGGGCCTGACGGCATCCTGCGCCGCTACATAGAGGGCGGCGTAATTCCCAGCATGATTTTGTGGGGACCGCCCGGTGTAGGAAAGACCACGTTGGCAAACATCATCGCCAACCAGATGAAAGTACCGTTTGTAGCGCTTAGCGCCATTAACTCAGGCGTAAAAGACATCCGCGATGTTATTGACCAGGCCAAGAAACGGCACGGAACGGTGTTATTCATTGATGAGATTCACAGGTTTAACAAGTCGCAGCAGGATGCCTTGTTGGGTGCCGTGGAGAAAGGTATAGTTACGTTGGTGGGCGCTACTACCGAGAACCCGTCTTTTGAGGTGATCTCGGCGTTGCTTTCCAGGTGCCAGGTGTATATTCTGAAGCACCTGAGCAAAGATGAACTGATAGAGCTGGTGGACAAAGCCCTGGAGCAGGACGAGTGGATGCGCTACCGCAACGTAAAAGTGCAGGAATACGAAGCACTGCTGACCATATCCGGGGGCGATGCACGCAAGCTGCTGAACCTGCTGGAAATTGTGGCCGAAGGCGTGCAGAACACGGATGAAGTTATAGTTACCAACGAGCTGGTAAAGCAGGTAGCGCAGCAAAACATTGTAATGTACGACAAGTCCGGGGAGATGCATTATGACCTGGTATCGGCCATGATCAAGTCCATCCGTGGTTCTGACCCGAATGCGGCTGTTTACTGGCTCGCCCGCATGATAGAAGGTGGCGAAGATCCGAAGTTTATTGCCCGTAGGTTACTCATTTCAGCTTCTGAAGACATCGGGTTGGCAAACTCCAATGCCCTGCTGATGGCTACGTCGTGTTTTCAGGCGGTGCAGATGATCGGCTACCCCGAAGCACAGATTATACTCTCGCAGTGCACGGTTTACCTGGCCACCTCGCCAAAAAGCAACGCCAGCTATATGGCTATTAAAAGCGCACGCCAGATGGTGCAGCAAACCGGTAACCTGCCGGTGCCGTTACACATCCGCAATGCGCCTACCAAGCTGATGAAAGAGATAGGCTACGGCAACAACTATAAATATGCATACGACTACGAAGGCAATTTTGTGCAGCAGGAGTTTATGCCGGATGGACTGAACAACACTACCTTTTACGAGCCGGCCAACAACGCCCGCGAAAACGACATGCGCAAACAACTCCAGTCGCAATGGGGGAAGAAGTACCGGTATTAATTTTAATTTATTTCGGATGAACAGACCCTGGTTTATAGTGTTGTTTGTGCTGCAAACTATCGTGTTTTTTGTGTGGGAGCAGCTGGGCTATAGTTATAATGGTGTGTTCATATTTGTAACTACCATGGTGTTGGTCTACTACCGCCGCAAATACATGCAAATGCAACCGTACTGGGCAGGCAACCTGTCGGATATTCCGAAATACTTCAGACAATCATAGTGCAACACTTTAGCAGTGCAGATTCAGCCATTAAGTTGGTCTATGAAATAGGAGAGTTTGTCGAGAAGAGAGGTTTTTCTTGAACTATACGCACTAAATTTGTTTATTGTAGGGTGTGCCGCAAAGCATCACCGTCAACCAAGTATCACGAACATAAAGATCTAATATGTTACAATTCCTGAAGTATGTGCTGGCAACCATTGTGGGCCTGCTCTTATTCTCTTTCCTGAGCCTGCTCATTTTGATTGGTATTGCAGCCAGCGCGGCCTCCAACGATGAAGTTCGTATTGTTAAGGACTCCGTGCTGGAACTGAAATTTGATAAACCAATATCGGAGCGCGACCCGAGCAACCCGCTGCAGGAGATGGGTTTCTCGTTCGGCGGCTTCTCCAGCACCGATGGTCTGGATCAGATTAAAGCAGCGATCCGCAAAGCTAAAACCGATGATAATATCAAAGGCATCTTCCTGAACATGCGTTTTGTAGATGCAGGTATGGCTAAACTGGAAGAAGTACGCAACGAGCTGATCGACTTCAAGAAGTCAGGTAAGTTTATCGTTTCGTATACTGATATGTCTTACGAGAAAGCTTATTACCTGTCATCGGTAGCAGATAAGATTTATGTAAACCCACTGGCAACAGTAGAATTTAACGGCATGAGCTCTGAGGTTTACTTCTTTAAGGGCACGCTGGATAAACTCGATATCAAACCGCAGATTTTTAAAGTTGGGGAGTTTAAGAGTGCTGTAGAGCCTTTCTTCCTGGACAAAATGAGTGAGCCTGCCCGCTTGCAGATGCAGTCTTTCCTGAACTCGATCAACGATTTCCAGCTGCGCAACATTGCCAAAGCCCGCAACAAGACCTACGAAGAACTGAAAAATGTTTCGGATAACCTGTTGGTGCGCGATGCCGAAGATGCCAAAAAGTACGGCCTGATTACGGATGTAGGCTACTACGACGAAGCAATCAACTACATTAAAGAAAAGGCAGGCGTAAAAGCAGATGATAAACTGGAGCTGGTAGCGTTCAGCAAGTACAAGAAGGCAAAAGGCGAGAAAGAATCAAACTCCTCTAAAAACCGCATTGCTGTTATTTATGCCGAAGGCGACATTGTAGATGGCAAGGGCGATGAAGACAACATTGGCAGCGAGCGCTATGCGGAGGCAATCCGTAAAGCCCGCTTGGATAAGAAAGTAAAAGCAGTAGTATTGCGCATCAGCTCGCCGGGCGGCAGTGCCCTGGCATCGGATGTAATGTGGCGCGAGATACAGCTTACCCGCAAAGTAAAGCCGGTGATCGCCTCTATGTCTGATGTGGCGGCCTCGGGTGGTTACTACCTGGCTATGGGTTGCGATACCATTGTTGCACACCCGAACACCATTACGGGCAGCATTGGCGTGTTTGGCATTATCCCGAACATCCAGGGCTTTATGAACAACAAGCTGGGCATCACCATCGATAACGTAAAAACAGGCAAGTATTCTGATATACCTACCATTACGCGCCCGATGACAGCATTTGAGCAGGAAGTGGTGCAGCGCCAGATCGATCAGATCTACGATGTGTTCACTAAAAAAGCAGCACAGGGCCGCAACATGACGCAGGACAAACTGAAGGAGTATGCCTCAGGCCGTGTATGGTCCGGCGCCGAAGCCAAAGAGCGTAACCTGGTAGATGTGTTCGGTGGCCTGGAAACAGCTATTGAAGTTGCCGCTGCAAAAGCCAACATCAAAGACGATTACAGGCTGACAGAGCTGCCTGCCCGCAAGTCATTCTTCGAAGAGTTAATGGGTGACATGGGCTCGCAGGTAAAGGAAAGCTATGTGAAGGCCGAACTTGGCGAACTATACCCGCTCTACAACATGTACAAGAAAGTGGAGCACCTGCAGGGCATCCAGACACGCATGCCATACAACCTGAGTGTGGAGTAATTGGCAAATTTGCTAATGTGTTAATTAACCCAAGTTGCGATTTACGAATGCAGTGCGGGTGTAAACCCACCCCTTGCCCCTCCAAGGAGGGGAATCACGTACTCTGTTGCAAAATTCCCCTCCTTGGAGGGGCAGGGGTGGGTTAATCGCAACTTAAGTTAATTTCTTAATGCAGGTTAGCTTTAGACTTAAAACCGCCGCGGCTATAGTTTAGTCGCGGCGGTTTCGTTTTCGGGGCAGGGTTATTTTTTGCAACTTGCAGCGCCAGTTCTAAAGGTAGCGCAGGTTTGGTAACTATAGCATTTGCCTGATGAAAGTCATTTCTTCGGAACTATAAAATCGCCTACTTCGCGTCACGAACTACCTGAGGTCTTATTCTGAAAGGCACATTAACTCACTAGCATATTCATACATTAACATTATGATGCAGCAATTACACGAGGCAACAGCCCATATACAAACAACTACAGCCAACTTCGCACCCGAGTTCGGGATTATACTGGGCACTGGCCTTGGCGCGCTTGTAAACGAGTTAGAAGTACAATACAGTCTCTCTTATGCCGATATTCCGCACTTCCCGGTTTCTACAGTCGAGAGCCACTCGGGCAGGCTTATCCTGGGCTTGCTGGCGGGCCGCCGTGTCATCGTAATGCAGGGGCGCTTTCATTTTTACGAAGGTTATACCATGGAGCAGGTGGTTTTCCCGGTGCGGGTAATGAAGCTGCTGGGCGTACAGAAGCTGTTCGTATCGAATGCAGCGGGCGGCCTGAACCCTGCATTTAACACCTCAGAGCTGATGGTGCTGACAGACCACATAAACCTGCAGCCAAGCAACCCGCTGATCGGGAAAAATATGGATGAACTGGGTCCGCGTTTCCCGGATATGAGCGACGTGTACGACGAGGACATGATACGCCAGGCGATGGTAATTGCCGAGAATGCAGATTTTGACCTGCGGGAGGGCGTTTATGTAAGTGTACCGGGGCCAATGCTGGAAACACCTGCTGAGTACAAGTACCTGTCTCTGATCGGGGCGGATGCTGTGGGCATGTCTACGGTGCCTGAAGTAATTGCAGCGCGCCACATGGGTATGCCGGTTTTTGCTGTTTCGGTGATAACGGATATGTGCACGCCTGACCGGTTGAAGAAAGTGAAGCTGGCCGACATTCTGGAAGCTGCTGCCATAGCAGAACCACGCATGACCATGCTCATCCGCGAGCTGATTGCACGGCAATAATAAGTACAAACTATAGTTGACGATAAGTAAAACTATAGTTGCTGAAATATAGAAACGCCCCGGCTACAACTATAGCCGGGGCGTTTTGCTTCAGGTAAGTACGCTGAGTATTACCAGCACTGCATTCGACAGACCGTGCCCGGCCATTGCCCACTTCAACCCATACTTCATCCGGATGTAGCCCCACATCAGTCCGCCGGAGAGTTGTGGCAGCACCAGCAACCAAAGCCATGCCAGCGGTATTTCCGGGTTCTCAAAGTTAAAGATGTGGATAAAAGAGAAAACAACGGAGGTGCTGTAGAAAATAAAGGCAAAACTACGGTGCCACCATTGCTGCACCGCCACCTGCCACGACTCGTAGAGCAGGAAGCAAATAGCCAGTGCCGGAAAAATAAGTACCAGACCCAGGCCTGGCAGAGGGTTATTTTTAAAAGGTTCCATTATAAACGGAATGCAGCAAAGGCTCAGGATGCCGAATAACAGCATAAAGCGCACCTTCGTATAGCGCAGCGGGTACCGGAACATCACTTCTTCTATCACAGGCCCAACTACAGCAATAAGCAGAAAGGCCACGGCAAACGGGTACTCTTTCAGCATCTTTACAACAGCATGTTCAAAATCGGTATTGAAGCCGGCAAGCTTCAGGATGCCAATTGCCATGTAGCCCAGTGAGATGGCTACTAACAGTTTGAGCAGGCAGAGTTGCAGGAACGGACGCCAAATTTGGGCCGGAGTCAGGTGCTGTGCGGGCAGGTGTACCGGTCGCTTCAGGAATTGCCACAAGTCTTTTACAGTGACAGCAAAGGCAGGAGCAGGAGTTTCCTCCGCTACAGGGGCTAAAGTTGTTTTCAAGGTATAGTTTTTAAGTGTGAACA
>DATBUF010000154.1:0-4083 GCA_036516435.1 Pontibacter sp. | reverse complement strand
TGCGAAGGCGCGCCACCGGCTCTGCCTTTCATAAGCTGGTCGTTATTTACCTGCTGTTGCTGCCCGGTAGGGTGTATGTTAGGTACTTTGTTTCCCTCATTCACCGTTTTGTTCAGGTCTTCGTTTTTCAGTTTATCGTTTTTTCTATCGTTCTTGTTCATAGCTTTTATAGTTTAGCGTTCGTATCGTTCGTAACGTTCAAATTCATCGCGGTCATTTCTGTCGAATCTGCGGCCGGTATGCTCGTCCTCACGGTCGGGATGGCGGCTGGTATAGTTGCCGTGGTAACTGCGACGATGCCCTGTCAGCGGGTTATAGTAGCGGTTTTCGTCCGGATCAGAGTTATAGTTTCCATCATACCCCCAGCTTAGCGAGCCGGCCATGTTGCCATAGTTTTCCCCGGAGCCATAGTTGTTGTAGCGGTCGCGCCCGTAGTCACTTTCAAAATTGCCGATGATGTGCGTAGCGCGGTACAGGCGCTCAGGCTGCTGTGTTTCCTCATCGCGCCAGTAGCCCTGCGGGGCACGGTTCTGCTGCCGGTTATAGGGTTGGTTATTGCGCTGCTGCTGTTCCCGGTCGTCGTTATAGTTCCTGAACTGGTCCTGATTATAGTTCTCGGGCATGCGGTTGTAGTTGCGGGAGTGCTCCTGCTGCTGTTCGTACCTGTCAAAGCCGTTGTACGTGGTGATACTGCGGTCACGGCTTTCGGTATCAAGGCGGTAAGCCCCTCTGTACACATCCGGGTTTATAGGCTGGTCGTCGCCACCAAAGTGATTTCGGTAGCCTGTATAGCCTTTATCATACCAATGGTTTCCTTCCATAGCTTTATTATGTTTGTTGGTTTATTTCTATTTATAACGGTGTAAAGCGCCTATGGTTCAGGTGGCTGCACAACTTGCGGACAGGCGTATTTTAATCCAAACCCCGGAAGCTGCCGTAAAACAAAGCGAACATATTAACCTATAGCTATGAGAAACAGACAAGAAAACGACTACAGAGAGCAAGACAGAGATACAGAAGCAAGGTGGCTGCACAGGCATCACCACGGGCAGAGCTCAGACAGGGGCAACTATACGGTAGACTCGCATTTTAACCGTGGCAGGGGAGAGTACGACGTCGATTACCTGGATGACACCTCGTTTAACTCGAATGCCGACCAGGGCTATCACTACCCGGAAGGACGTTTTCAGGCGGGAGGCGCACAGTATATGGGCGAGGATTTTACCCGCAGCAACCGCAGCAGCCAGGATAACCAGTATGGTATGACCTATATTCCGGATGATGCACGCAACTCGCAGCGCCATTACGATGCACGTGCCGACTACAGCAACTCAGACTACAGCGACCTGCGCCACAACCGCGAGCCACGCAACCGCTACGGCTTAGCCGATGAGCGCTTCGGGCACGACGTAAGCCGCGGCTCCCGTGACAGCTACCTGGGGCACTCCTCCAGAGGCGATATGGAATCTTACAGACGCTATGAGCAGTTTGACCCGCGCTATGACAACGATTACAGCGGAGGTTTTGCCGGCCGTAACTACACCGAAGGGACCGACCACTATGGCGAAGGCCGCTACTATAGCAACTTAGACCGCTGGAGCGACCGCCGCGACCACGGAGACAACTATGGCCGGAACCAGGGCGGTAATCGTGACCGGGACAGGTAATTAATTTTTGAATAACATAGCCGGAGGTGGCGCTGCCCCAGCGCTGCTGCCGGCGCTTTAACTATAAAACTATGAGAAGATCAGACGATAGAGACAGACATTATAACAACGATATGGACCGCCGCTACAACAACAATGGCGGCTACCAGCAGGACAACTACAATCATGGCGCCCAGCACCACAGAAGAGAAGAATGGCAGGACCAGCAGGACCGCCGCGCGTACAGGCAAAGCCCGACTTACGGCCGCCATGGTGGTGAGCAGGGCAAGCGCGAAGACTATTACAACGAGATGTACGACATCAGCAATTACTCCGGCATACCCCGCGACGAAGATTACGGACTGCCGCACGGCGCTGAGAACGAACTGATGAGCATAAAACCAATGCCACTGCAGGAAGGACCTTACTATGGTCGTCAGCGCTACAACTATAACCTGGGCTACAATCCTAACTTCGACAACCCGGAAGAAGGCGACATGTACCGCGATTTTGACAGCCGTGGTAACTATGGCTACCGCCACGATGCCTCGTATGGCAATGCCGATGAGTTCAGAGATTTTGGAGACGACCACTACGGCAGCCAAGACCGCACAAACAGGCCTTACCGTGATAACCAGGACAGATTTAACAGGCACTAAGCTACTCACCTGCAACATTCCCGTATACAGGGCAGTACATTAGTATAGAATTTCCATCTGAGAAAAGGCCGCGGCACCTGCTGCGGCTTTTTTATTTCCGGCAGGCAAGGTATTGTGTATAACAGCAACTATAGATATATTTGATTATACACCTAAATACCCTATCTGCATGAAATTAGTGAAACGTATTGGGTTGGTTTTGCTGGGCCTGCCCGTAGTGCTGGCAGCAGGCTCGCTGTTTATCTCCTCTAAATTAAAAGTGGAGCGCTCTATTGAGGTAGCCGCACCTGCAGCCGCTGCTTTTGAACAGGTAAATACATTACGCAACTGGGAGCGCTGGTCGCCGTGGCATGGCATTGACCCGCACATGCTGCTGACCTACAGCGGCCCGGACGGTGGGGCAGGAGCCAGCTACAACTGGTTCAGCAAACACCCCGACGTAGGCGATGGCGCCTTCAGAATTCTGCATGCAGAACCATACAAGCGCATACTAGCCGAGATGGATTTCGGACCGAACGGTACAGCCAGCACCATCTACACGTTTGACGAGCTACCAACCGGCACCCGCATCACGTGGGCTATGGAGACAGATCTGGGCATGAACCCGATCAATAAATACTTCGGGCTTTTTTTCCTTGATACCTATGTAGGCGCTGATTTTGAACGTGGCCTGAACAACATCAGGCAGCTGGTGGAAACGCAGCCAATAGAGCAGGAAGACCCGCATGCAGGCCATAATCATTAGGCTACAGTTCATCCTTAAATCCTGAAAATCCTAATTCAGACAGAAGCAAAAAAGCCAGGTTCATCGCCTGGCTTTCCGGTTTATAGTTGAGCTATAGTTTAACTATAGTTTAGATCAGTTTATATAGTCTGTCGCGCAGACCGGCAGAAGCCTCTACTAACGGCAGGCGCACAGCTGCGTCGCATACACCGAAGCGCTCCAGCAGTACCTTCACGCCAACCGGGTTACCTTCTTCGTACATCAGCGGGTTAAGGTCTACAAAATCGTACAGCAATTCGGCAGCCTTAGCAGCTTCGCCGTTTAGCCCGAAGCGCACCATGTTGCTGAATTTCTCCGGAAAAGCATTCGCCAGTACCGAGATCACACCCACTGCACCAATCGAGAGCATCGGTATCGTTAGCAGGTCGTCGCCGGAAATCAGCAGGAAATCGGCTGGTTTGTGTTTGGCGATGGCCATACATTGCTCCAGGTTGCCGGATGCTTCTTTTATAGCTACAATGTTCGGGTGAGCGGCCAGCTTTATAGTTGTTTCGGCTGTCACGTTGCTGCCTGTGCGGCCCGGCACGTTGTATAATATAACCGGCACCGGCGAGGCATCGGCAATAGCTACGTAGTGCTGGTAAATACCCTGCTGCGACGGCTTGTTATAGTAGGGGCTTACTGACAGGATAGCATCAATGCCATTCAGATCCGTGGTGGCAAAGCTGTCCAACAGTTGCTGGGTGTTGTTGCCGCCAAGGCCATACACCAACGGCACGCGGCCATTTACGTGTTCCTTTATAGTTTGCAGTACCTGCTTTTTTTCTTCCGAAGTAGTCGTAACCGATTCTGCTGTGGTACCATTAATTACCAGGTAATCTACACCGCCATGCAGCACAAAATCCAGCAGTTTACGGAGGCCGTTATAGTCTACAGCCAAATCTTTTGTAAAAGGCGTCACCAAGGCCACGCCCGTTCCTTTTAATCTTTCCTGAATCATCATCTACAAAATGTATTACGAAGTTCTGATTCTGAATCGGTATCTGCAAGTTTT
>DATBUF010000153.1:0-2418 GCA_036516435.1 Pontibacter sp. | reverse complement strand
CATAGTTGGTATGAGCCTGAACTTCTTAATGGTCTCGTATTGCGCCAGCCCTTCGTTTGCTTTGTCTATTTCGCGCTGAAACTTCTCAATGATCTCTGGTTTCTGCAACATTTCGGCATCTGTAGTATACGTTATACCCTTATACTGACACCAGTCCTGCAGCCCCAGGTAAGACGGCACTACCAGGGCAGCGGCATATTTCTGCCCTTCGCCAACCACCATCACTTGCTCTATCACTACCGACTCTTTCAGCTTATTCTCGATAGACTGCGGCGCTACGTACTTACCACCGGATGTCTTGAACATCTCCTTCTTCCGGTCTGTTATTTTCAGGTATTTACCGAGTACCATCTCCCCGATGTCGCCGGTATGGAACCAGCCATCCTGGTCGATTACTTCAGCAGTAAGTTCAGGTTTGTTATAGTAACCTTTCATAACATGTGGTCCGCGGGTCAGTATCTCGCCATCTTCCTCAGAGATCTTTACTTCCACACCATCTATAGGCAGACCTACTGTACCAATCATGTTGTTCTCTGGTTCAAAGCGGTTTACCGAAATTACCGGCGATGTCTCCGTAAGACCATACCCTTCCATAACCCGGATATTAGCCGACCAGAACACACGCGCCAGACGAGGCTGCAACGCCGCACCACCCGATACGATAGCAATTACGTTGCCTCCCAGGGCCTCACGCCACTTGCTAAAAATGAGCTTATTGGCCAGTGCCAGTTGCTGATTATACCACCAGCCCTGGTCTTCCTGTGTATCGTATTTCAGGCCCAGCTCCAGCGCCCAGAAGAACAGCTTTCGCTTTACACCTGTTAATTCCATCCCCTTGGCTACAATTTTGTCATATACTTTCTCGAGCAGGCGGGGCACAGTGGTAAATACGTGTGGCTGCACCTCTTTCAGGTTTTCGGCTACCTTCTCTATACTTTCGGCATAGTAGATAGACACGCCCATCCGGAAATACAGGTACAGCAGCATGCGCTCAAACACGTGGCAAAGCGGGAGGAAACTGAGGGCACGGTGGTGGTTGTTTACCGGCACGTACGGCACAGTACCCTGCACATTGCTGATCAGGTTATTGTTCGTAAGCATTACGCCCTTCGGATTTCCAGTAGTGCCTGAAGTATAGATAATGGTCAGGGTGTCTTCGGGAGCTACGGCAGCACGAAGCGCATCTAACTGCTCCGGGTTCTCCATTTGCTTGCCCAGTTCCACAATCTCGCTCCAGTGCTTGGCGCCGTGCACTTCATCAAAAGTATAAATCTCCTTTATACCTCCCATGCCTTCTGTAGCAGCAACTACTTTGTTGTATAGTTCACTGTCAGACACGAATATTGCCTTTACTTCGGCATCGTTAAAAATATAACGGTAGTCTTCTACAGTAATAGTAGGATACATTGGCACGCTGATAGCGCCAACCTGCTGTATACCGAAATCGGCAAATACCCATTCCGGCCTGTTAAAGGAGATGATTGCTACCTTGTCGTTTTTACCAATGCCCAGTTTCAGAAGGCCTAAGCTTACAAGGTTTGCCATGTTCTGTACATCCTGGGTACTATACTTTACCCACTGTCCGTTTACCTTGGCGGCAAGGCAATCCGGCTGCGGATAATGTGTTAGCTGATGCGTTAACAGGTCGATTGTGCGGGTGATGCTCATACTGTTCTGAGGTTGTTGTATAGTTGACCTGCAGCTACTGCGCGGCAGGTTTGCCTTGTACATAAGGCGATTCTTACTGCATTTTAATCTTTTTTTTTGAATTCTGCCAGCTTCTCATCTATAAAATATTTAATAACACTTATATTAGAGTGCCTTATTACACCTTATACTTAAAAGCGCGCAACAAGGCAGTACAACACCACAAGCAGCAACCGTATGAACCTGTCGATTTTTTTTGAGCCGCTGAATGAGGATGCTTTTGCCAGCTTAAGCAAGCCCCGCACACTGGGCGCTTACATCAGCCGCTTTGTAAGCAAATTCCCGGACTGGCGCTCTGCCGATATTGCGCTATTGGGCGTGAACGAAGTGCGTGGCAGTGGCAGCGAGAACAGTATTGAACCTGCCTCAGCACCGGCACGGGCCGTACGCAAGAAACTATATGCGCTTAACAAAGGAACTGGCAGATGCAATATAGTAGACCTGGGCAATCTGCGCCCCGGCATCACGTTAGATGATACTTACCTGCGCATCAAAGAAATTGTTGAGGTATTGATCTCGCATAACACCATCCCGGTCATTATTGGCGGATCGCATGACCTGGAATATGGGCAGTTTATGGGCTACGAGCACCTGGAGCGGGTGGTAAACATGGTAACTATAGATAGCAGCGTGGACATGACTGAGGATGCCGAGGCTACCCCGAACAAAAAACAGCTGCGCCAGATACTGATGCATGAGCCGAACTACCTG
>DATBUF010000152.1:0-9896 GCA_036516435.1 Pontibacter sp. | reverse complement strand
AAACAGGACGAAGTATAACAGCCATACCCAGAAACTATACCTGTCGCGTGCCATCTATAGTGTTTTAAAGAAGTGATAACTTTTGATATGAAACCCCTCCCGAAAGTAGAACCTGTGGGCTGCATGGTTGCTGGTGTACGCATCCAGCATAATGGTCTGGCAATCTTCCTGCCTTGCCAGTTCCTGCAGCCAGTCGGTCAGGTGTTTGCCTAAACTTTGCGAGCGGCTACCTGCATCTACTACAAAGTTATCTACTTCCAGGTACTTGCCACTGTAAAGTTTGGTGTTGATCCAGAACCCCGACAAGCCCAGGCAGGTTTCTCCATCAAAGATGCCCACCATCCGGTAGCCATTCGGGAGCATCTGCCCCAGCATGTGGCTGTACTGCGCTTCAGTCATGGCGGGGTTTAGCTGCAAAATTAACGGATGTTGTGCCACCATTTCGTGCCGTGATGTAATCTCCCGTACAGTTAGTTCAGGCATAAAATTTGAATGTAGACGTGTGTGGGGTACTATAGTTTTGGCGAGCCACTACTACTGGCATGCTAATTTACAGATTAATTGTAAGCTAACTATATCATAGTCAATTCTATAAATATTTGCAGGAATGCATGGCACTCCTCTTATAATTTGTAACAATACACCCCCGTATAACCGTTTAAAATACCAGAAGATAGTAGGGTTATGAGAGTATTGAGAAATATTGGATTAGATAAATATAATTTTTTGAGAAATAAGCGGAAGATCTACAGTATTGGCTACGAGGATCTGACGACGCTTATATATTATCAGGATGCAAAAGGAAAGTTTACGTTAGTGGTAGCTAAAGAAGATGATCCGCCACTGATTTTAGAGAAAAAAATTTCCAGAGCAGAAGCTTTTCGACTGATGAATACCCGGCCCTGAGTAGCCGGGTATTTTTTTGCCCTCTCCTCTTTCGACCGCGATAACTGTGCGCCCCTCCCTCAACCCTTGTTCCTTTGGCCCTGACATCATTACACCTACTATAAAGTAGCAGATGCTGTACTTGGCTCGTTGCTGATTACAGGCTATAGTTACGCCGAAGGCTAACCTGACCGGCTCTAATGCAACTCGCTTGTTTATATAAAATAAATGCTTGATAAGTAGCAGGTTAACTTATGTTGGTTGGGCTGAATGGCACTATTTTGGGTCATCCTGAATTATAGTATAAAGCCAAAGTAAAAATTGCCCATGTCTGATCAGGAAATAATGTCGGATGTAAACCATGTACAGCACATGTTTCTGCACGTGGAGTCCAGCGATGCGATCTGCATTTTAAACGTAGCAGGTCACCCCTATCGCCTGCGCGAACTTATTTACATGATGATTAATAATGGCTGCCGGGTTTCGCAAACCTCTGCCGACCAGTATAACACTTTCCCCTATGACCAGGAGACGGTTGAAGTGCACGATTATATGACCTCCATTATAAAGGCCCGGTTTATCAAGAACTGAACTATAAACAAGAAGGGCTACTGTAATTAGTAGCCCTTCTTGTTTATAGTTGTTTTATTTCAATCTCTTTCGGTCTGATGGCAGCCTTGTGGTACGGCAGCTTTACCTGTATCTGCCCGTCCTGGTACACTGCTTCTATATCATCTATGTTCACCTGCGGTGGTATCATAAACACCCGGGTAAACATAGGTACCTGCAGTTCAGGGTTATCTGCGCTGTGCAGAAGTGAGTAAATGGTAAGCTGGTTATTATCTACCAACACTTTAAAAGACTCCGGGCTCACCCCAGCGGCCCACACCTTCACTAGTGCACCCTTCTTAAACTTTTCTACTGTTACCTGCGTCTCGCTTATACCTCCGGAAATCGTGTTAAACAAATCCAGGTGCTGCGCTACGTTTCTCAGGAATTCTCTATTATTAATCAGGTTCATTTCCTTCCTCCTCTTGTCTTAGTCTTACCTTATTAGTGCAAACCGCATGCCACAGTACTATAGCGTATCTATAGTTTAAAGTATTGCCATAATGGCTGTTACGCTTCAATTATTAGCTTTTGTAACCGCCAGCTTGACAGTTGCTGAATCAATATAGTACTATTCTATTAAAGCGCAAAAAGGCTCGTAATTACTTAAACCCGCCATTGAGGTCTTATAGTTCACGCTATACAGGTTTATTCCCACTCAATATTATATTTTCCCAATTCTGGAAATGTATGGCCTAGAGCCCGTCTTAGGTAAAGATGATCTTTATCAGCTTTTCAGGATTGGGTAACTATAGGCCTGTTGTTTTGGGCTGATAATCAATGATATACATGACAGTAAAAAGGGCTGCAAGGCTTTGCAAGTATGATGGAGATCACTGTTTTGGCTTGTGGCATAGTTCTTTCATATATACTGGCATACAGTTATATTATGAAGCAGTTTTACCTTATCCTGATTACGTTTTTTGCTTTTTCGTTTGCAGCATCTGCACAGGTAATATTATACCACGAAAACTTTACAGCTACTAACTTGCCTGCCGGTGTTTCTTCGAGCCCGGCGAATGCATGGTATAGTGAAAGCAGTTCCCCAAGCACCCTGCCACAGTCATCAAAAGGAAAATATGCCAGAACTTCTGAGTTAATAGCAGGTGAGAAAAGGCTCATGATCTCTGTTTCTACGCTGGGCTATAGCAAAGCTACCATCATGTGGGAGCAGTTCAGAAATACCAGAAAGAACAATTTTCCTCTCGATGAGACGGTAGAGCTACAGTATAGTGTTGGCGCCGGAACTCCTAAAACGTTTTATACTGCGAAAAACCTTGTAAATGGAAGCTGGAATAAGGAGAACAGCGGCCGGCCTATAGAGCTGCCAAACGAGGCTATGGGCTTGCCGGATGTAAGAATCTACTGGAAGATCAATCTTACAGTAAATAATACGAACAGCGAGTACGCGTACTATGCTATAGATGATATTACGGTAATGGGTACTCCGGAGACCGGGGTTTCTACTTTCAACTGGAGTACACGTCCCGTTAATGAGGACCCGTTTGTAGTATCGGGAGCAACTGCAACTGCGCCGTACACCGTGGATGGTATAACCATGCGCTGGTCTGCCGCTGTTAGCAGCTCTGCAGTAAAATTTGAGACAGCCAAAGTAGATGATAAGAACTTTAAGGCAGGTACTAAATCACTCACGCTAATACAAACAGGTGCAACCTCTGCTACAGCGGGCTCTACCATACAGCTCGATCTGAACCAGCCTGTAGAAGACCTTACATTTACTATTTTTGACGTGGATGTTGCTGCTGGTCAATTTATAGATAACCTGGTAGTAACCGGATATTACAATGGAAAAGCGGTAGCACTTACAAGAAACAAGGTAATTACCACCTCTTATAACCAGCTATCGGGCACAACAATTACAGGTTTAGCTAGTAGTGATAACGCCTCCGCTGAAGGTGATGTAACGCTTTCGTTCCCACAGCCGGTTACTAGGGTAATTATTCAATATAAGAACGGCGTTACGAACCCTACCAATAGTGGCCGTCAGGGCATCGCCATTCATAACTTAACCTGGAGAAAAGAGCAGGGAATAACGGTGTTGCCTGTTGAACTGGCCTCTTTTAAAGGTGTAAACCAGAACGGTGCAGCTAAACTTTTGTGGAGCACAGCATCTGAAAAAAACAACGACCGTTTTGAGGTAGAGCGCAGCCAGGATGGTAAGAACTTTACCAAAATAGGAGAAGTTACCGGTAACGGCACAAGCAACATAAAGCTGTCTTATAATTTCATTGATGCAAGCCCTGTGGCGGGTACAAACTACTACCGTCTGCGCCAGGTTGATTTTGATGGCACCAGCTCCTTCTCTAAAACAGTTTCGGTTACGTTTGCGGCTACAAGAGCAACTACAGCTATGGCGCAGGTTTATCCAACTATAGCTGCGGAGCAGGTAACAATTAACCTTGCCTCTGCCACTGCCAGACCGACTATAGTAGTGCTGGATGCAACAGGTAAAGTAGTAATGCAGTACGCGCAGGTAGCAGATCATCAGCTTGTTGTGCCGGTACAACAGCTGCAGAACGGGATGTACTTTGTGCATGTTACTGACGGAGCATCACGTGAAACTCACCGCTTCCTGAAAAACTAACCCGCCGCTCCGGAAACATATCCAAACTATATCGGAAAGCCTTAGTTATATTAGCCGGGCTTTTTGTAATTGGTGAATTAAACTATAGGTAAATAGGAACTGTCTGTTCCCGTAGATGGTATAGTAGGAAGAAGCATTGCCGGAAGTATGGAGAAGGTATATTTTGAAAACGAGCATGTAAGGGTAAGCTATGACGAAGCACTGCAGCTTGGCATGGCTGAATGGCAGGGCTTTCTGAACAGCGAAGCGTTCAGGAGTAATGGCCTGCGCTGCCTGCAGCTTATTACAGAGAAGAAGCTGACCCGCTGGCTGGCCGATAGCCGCCGAATGAAAGCTATCAGGCAGCAGGATCAGGAATGGGTGCTTCAGGAACTCCTGCCACGCCTGCTTGATAGCCTGTTGCAACGCATGGCCAACCTCGTGTCAGAAGATATCTTTAATAAGATGGCCTTTGAGCAGATGATAAAGCGCAGCAATGGCAGGTTAGGTGATTTCCGGATCAAGGAGTTTGAGGATAAAGAAGCTGCGCTGGAATGGCTGTCCGGCCCGGTGGTGCAGGAGGCACCCGCAGAAACCGGAACTGCCACCCAGGAGAATTAATACCTGTGCTGCACAAGACTATAGTAAAATAACAAAGCCGCTGATGTTATGACAGCGGCTTTGTTATTACTGCTCTTTACTCCTGGTATCTGGCTTGGCCAGGTTATAGTAGGCAGGTCCTTCCAGCACCTCCCCCTCTACCGAGAACCTGCTTCCATGACAGGGGCAGTCCCAGCTCTTCTCGGCATTATTAAAGTGTACAATACAGCCCATGTGCGTGCATACCGCTGAAACTACATGTAGTTTACCTTCCTCATCGCGGTAAGCGGCCAGCTTTTCATCATTTACTTCCAGCGTTCTGCCTTCGCCGGGTTTCAGGTCTTTCAGCTCCGTTTTCTGGTCATAGAACAGGTAATCTTTTACCAGGTGCACTGCCACATCTATGTTTTCTTTTATAAACTTAGGTGCAGAGGCAACAGGCGTAAAGCGTTTGGGGTCGAAAAAGTGTGCCCATTGGTTCTCCTTACCAACTATAGCATCGCTTATGATCATGCCTGCCAGAGTGCCCCAGGTAAGGCCATCTGCTGCAAAGCCGGTGGCAATGTAGGTGTGCCCTTGCGTTATGCTGGTGCCAATATAAGGTAGCGCATCGGCAGGCTTATAGTTCTGGGCAGCCCACTTGTATACAATGTGATCTACATCAAAGCGCTCGGTCAGGTACTGCTCCAGCTCCAGAAACTTCTTCTCGTTGTGCTCCTGCTGGCCTACCTTATGCGCCCCGCCTAGTACAAGCAGGAAGTTGCCCTGTTCGTTGCTATAGGGCCGAACCGAATAATGTTGTGTTTGTTGTACATGCCAGTACACGCCTCCTGCCGGCAGTGGTCCTGCCAGGCGTACCGCCATTGCATATTCGCGGTAAGGCTCCATGGCAGTGTGTACGGCATAAATACCCTTCGGCGAGTGTGTCGCCATTACCACATGCTTTGCCGTAACTTTCCCCTGCGCTGTGTGCACAATGCAGGGCTCCCCGTCTTCTACGTTTGTTACTTTTGTGCCTTCGTATATCCGGCAGTTATCGCCCTCAATAGCGGCTGCAAGCCCCTGTATATACTTTAAAGGGTTAAACTGTGCCTGGTTCGGAATATTGGTTATAGATTCTACCTGAAAGGGAAATCCGGCCGGAGCTTGGTCAGAAACCGGAATACCAGCTTCTTCAGCTGCCTGGCGCTCCTGCTCCACTTGCTTCATGAGGTCATCGCCAGGTTCAGAGAACAGATACCAGGGCACACGCTCAAACTCGCAGTCAAGGTTATGCTGTTGTACCCGTTGCGCAATCAGGTTTATGGCTGCGGTGCGCGAGGCTGCAACTGCCTGCAGGGTTTCCAGGTTATGCTTGCTCTTTACGGTATGCAGGCGCTCGTCTACAGGGGCGTACAGGTTGCCCGTAGAGGAGCCTGTGGTGCCGGAGCCAACTTTTAAGGCCTCTAATACTGCTACGCGCAGGCCTGTTTTGGCAAGATGGTAGGCTGTACTAATGCCCGTAATGCCGCCACCAACTATAGCTACATCTACTTCAATGTCGCCGGGCAGCTGCGGGTACGTTTTAAAGGTAGTGGTGGCACTCCATAAAGCTTGGGTAATGTGGTCTGTTCTCATGCTGTTTCCGATTTGGTGTATCCTACTGTTTCGGATTACAGGCGAAATAGTTTTATAGTTATTTCCGTTTACCAGGGAGTAAAACCTTATGTACAGCTATCCGGTTAATTAAGCGGATTACATGGTAGCAGAAGCGCTGTTTATTTGTGGCGTCAGGATGTTATGTATAGTTTTGTAACGCATAGTTTACTACTTATTTCTATTACACAATGGTAATTTCTTACTTCCAGAATCATGCTGTCACGATCACGTACGATGATGAGCTGCTGTTGGGGACGGCTGTATGGAATGGTTTTCTGAGTAATGAGGGTTTCAAGGAGGCCACGCAGGCCTGTATGCAGTTGATAGAGGAAAAGAAGTTGCTGCGCTGGCTTGGTGATAATCGTAAACTACGGGCTATTCGGCAGGCAGATCAGGACTGGTTTGTAGAAAACATTGTTCCCCGCATGGTAGCAAGTACGTTGCGCCTGCACGCTACACTTGTCTCTGAGGACCTGTTCAACAAAATGGCAGTGGAGCAGATCGTCAAAAGAGCCGGAAACCTGGGGGATATGGTGGTGAAAGAGTTCGAAGACTATGCTCAGGCTATAGCCTGGTTAAAAGAGCCCATCCGTATAACAGAGGAGCAGGTATGAGCACCTTGTGCAGTATGCTTTACTTATAAAGAACTATAGTTCGTGAAGAGCAGAGGCTGCTCGCCTGTCACGAAGCAACCTGTGCTGCGTAGCGCCTGTAACCTATCGTTGTACTCCTTGCTAAGCTTTCTTCACTTCAATTTTACAGCTATACTCTACCAGCATATGCCTTTCAGCGTATGATGTATGTACTATACGCAATAGTAACTAAAACCTGAACAAAAGCTATGAAAAGAACAGTACTAGGCCTGGCATGTGCTATGGCAATCAGCTTAACCTCTTGCGACAACATGAATAAGCAAACTGAAGAGGCGAAGAATGAAGCATCGGAGGCAACTGCCGATACCGCTGTTGCCTTTGAGAACGAAAACGAACCCGACTCCGCAGCAGACGGCTCTATAGTTGACGTAGATGCCAGTGGCGACGCAGACTGGAATAACCTGGATGTAAATGTGGACATGCCTGCCATCAACTGGCCCGAGTTTAAGGACACCGATGTGGAAGTACGTGGCAACGACAAGTATAGCACTTACTCTTTAGGGGAGAACATACTTTTTGATACAGACAAAGCCGTAATCCGGAAGGGTGCAGAGGCCAACCTGCAGAAGATCGCAAACTCCATTAACCAGCGTAGCAAAGATGCACCTGTGCGGGTGTATGGCTTTACGGATGCCAAAGGCAGTGCCGGCTACAACGAAGACCTGGCCAAACAGCGCGCCGAGGCAGTTAAAAACTGGCTGCAGACCAATGGTAACATTGCGGCCGCACGCATTACAGTGCATTCTGTTGGGGAGGCTAAACCGGTTGCATCAAACGAAACCGCAAAAGGCCGCCAGCAAAACCGCCGCGTTATGATTGCGGTGCGGAATGGGTAAGCTAGTGTAAAGTATAATTCGGGAGCTCTTGGGGTACTTAGGTACCTATCTTTCTTGTTTTATAGTTTAGACTTAGCTGTGCACGTATCCCATCAAACTTTTGGAAGCTCCTATTGAAGAGGTTTAAAGCACAACTAATATATGTGGAGAAATATATTTCCAGAATTAGTATCATATTTGGTACTCCTTTACGTACTTTAAGCAAAAGAAAAGGCTACTCAATTAGAGCAGCCCTTTCTAAGATGCTGAAGTTATCTACGTTTAGCGTAGAAATGGAAAACGCCGCCGTCCTTCTTGAAGACTCTTTTACCTTTTATGGTAATAAAACGCGTAAACACTTCAACATAATCAGGATGGTCTTTATATGACGCCTTTTTCATCTTAAAGGTGAATTAGGTGAGACATTACTAGCAGAGACCTTCTCTACAAGAACCTACTAAGTGCCAGCTTAGTAGGTTCTTTTTGCTCCATCCGTAGCATTCCTTTGGTGAAAACTATGTAATTAAAGAAGAAGGAAGACCGCTAGTCCTCCTTCTTTCGTTATTTACGATCTGCAAGCTTCTAAGATCCGCAAGCTTCGCAGGAATCCGGATCATCCAGGCTGCAGGCCATATCGCTGCGGTTCTGCTCTTGCTGGTTATACACCGGCTGTAGCGTTTCAGCGGCTTGCTTCTCCACGGTAAACTTAATGGCATCTACAGCGGCTTTGGTGCGTAGGTAATACATACCTGTTTTCAGACCGCGTTTCCATGCATGGAAGTGCATCGAAGTCAGCTTACCGAAGTTCACATTCATTACGTGCAGGTTCAGCGACTGGCTCTGGCAGATGTAAGCACCACGGTCAGCACTCATGTCAATTACCGTACGCTGGCTGATCTCCCAAACTGTTTTATACAGGTCTTTAATATTTTGCGGGATGTTCGGGATATCCTGTACAGAACCATTAGCTGCAATAATCGCATTCTTCATATTATCATTCCACAGGCCAAGCGCGATTAAGTCTTTCAGCAGGTGTTTGTTCACCACCATAAACTCACCAGATAGTACGCGGCGCAGGTAAATGTTAGAAGTGTAAGGCTCAAACGATTCGTTGTTGCCTAGGATTTGTGCGGTAGAGGCGGTTGGCATTGGTGCTAACAGCAACGAGTTACGCACACCATGTTCCATTACCTCGTTGCGCAGGTTTTCCCAGTCCCAGCGGCCCGACTTAGGAGTTACGCCCCACATGTCGAACTGGAACTTTCCTTCTGATAGCGGAGAGCCCTTGAAGGTTTCATAAGCACCGTTCTTCTTCGCCAGGTCTTTAGAGGCCGTCATGGCAGCAAAGTAGATGGTTTCGAAGATGTCTTCGTTCAGGCGTTTTGCTTCCTCGCTCTCAAAAGGCATACGTAACGCAATAAACGTATCGGCAAGCCCCTGCACACCCAAGCCAATCGGGCGGTGGCGCATGTTTGAGTTCTTCGCTTCCGGAATCGGGTAATAGTTTATGTCAATTACCTTATTCAGGTTTTTGGTAACGTGGTAAGTTACATCAAACAGCTTCTGGTGATCGAACACTTTATGGTCGCCGTTCTCTTTTACATAGCGCGGCAACGCCAGTGATGCCAGGTTACAAACCGCCACCTCGTTCTCGTCGGTGTACTCCATAATTTCGGTGCACAGGTTCGAGCTCTTTATAGTTCCGAGGTTTTGCTGGTTTGATTTTCTGTTCGCAGCATCTTTGTAAAGCATGTACGGTGTACCCGTTTCTATCTGCGACTCCAGTATGTGGAACCACAGGTCCTGCGCTTTTACAGTTTTGCGGGCACGGCCTTCGCGCTCATACTTCTCGTACAGGCGCTCAAAGTCCTTGCCCCAGCACTCTGCCAGTCCTGGTGCTTCGTTCGGGCAGAACAGGCTCCAGTCGCCGTTCTCCTCCACGCGCTTCATAAACAGGTCTGGTGTCCAGAGGGCATAGAACAGGTCACGGGCGCGGTTTTCCTCTTTCCCGTGGTTCTTTTTCAGCTCCAGGAACTCGAAAATATCGGCATGCCAAGGCTCCAGGTAAATAGCGAAAGCACCTTTGCGCTTGCCACCACCCTGGTCTACGTA
>DATBUF010000151.1:0-4741 GCA_036516435.1 Pontibacter sp. | reverse complement strand
CCACACCTTTCGAGAAAAGCAGTAAATATTCTTTCAGTGATCTGCGTTGCATAGTTTTGTATATGAGCTTTAAGAGTTAGTTTAAAATTCATCCTTTGCGCTACGAACTGCCTACATAGGAACCTGACTTCACGCTTTTCTCGCTCCATATCGCTGCTATGAGGCTCAAAATCGTTTCGCCAGAACCCTATCTATTCAGTTCTCGCTTGCAAAAACGAAATTTAAACTAGCTCTAACAAAATTGCCCGCTCGGGTGCACCGTCGGGCAATTTATGTGTTATGTTTAAGTGAGTTTACCCTTTCAGGTTTGCTTCATCCATGTTCAGGAAGTGGTGAAACGTATCTCCACGTAAACCCAGACGAATAGTTTCAAGAGGTATGACTTCGCTTGGTGCAATGTTTCCGAGGTTTACGTTTGCCCCCAGCAGTTTAATGAACCATACCTGCTGTGCTTTCTGCGGCGCCTCCCATAAGATGCGCTCAAAGGGCACTTTAGTCAGAATCTCTTCTACCAGACCGCTGCGTACCTCGCCAGTTGAGCGGAACAAACCTACGTTGCCGCCTTCGCGCGCTTCTCCAATTACCTTCCAGGCACCGGCCTCCAGTTCAGTCTGCATCAGGTGTATCCACTTATAAGGCGGTATAATCTTTTCGGCATCTTTAGAGCCTACTTCTGATAATACAGTTACCTGCTCAGCCAACGTTTGTATGTACTGCAGTTTCTGGTCGTGCTCCATCTCCAGCGAACCATCTGACACCTCAGCAAACGTCATGTTATACTTATCCAGAACGCGGCGGTAATCATCAAACTGGTTACGGGCAATAAAAGCTTCGAACAGGGTACCACCAAAGTACACCGGCACGCCGGCTGCACGGTAGGCATCCAGTTTCCTGTTTAAATTCGGAACTACGTACGATGTTGCCCATCCCAACTTCACAATGTCCACGTAATCCCCGGCAACTTCCAGAAAGTCTTCAACTTCACGCACGCTAAGGCCTTTGTCCATGGCCATAGTAAAGCCACGTTCGCGGGGTTTTGTCTCGCGTTCAGGCAGGTTGTTCAGCGTATAATTCATGTAATATTATTTGCGGTATTGATCAATTAATCTTGCTAATGCCCTTTGCGACTCCAGCTCCGGGAAAAACTCGAAGAGCAGCTTATGCTTATCGAAGTCCAAAATTAAGGCATTTTCAAGATAATTGTATGCCTCGCGGTATTTTCCTGCAGAAAGCATGTACGCGCATACCCTATAATATAGCTCTGCTTCGTCAGGCTGCAGTTCTATGGCATTCAGAATAATATCAATAGCTTCGTCGTAATTGCCCTGTTCGTAAAGAATAATGGACCAGTTCAGGTAAATATCTTTCTCGTTGGGCTGAATTTCGGCCGCACGGGCATAACTCTCTAACGCTGATACGATGTGCCCTACATGATACTCTGCAGCAGCCAAGGCTATCCAGTACTCCGGGCTGTCGTCGTAAAGTTCCACTGCCTTTTTAAAGAAGTGTACGGCCTCATACCACTTGCCCTGTGCATCGAGTATCACCCCAATACCAAACCAGGCTTCGTCCATTTCCGGGTCCAGGTCCACCGACTTCTGGTAGTATCTGCGCGAGAGGTCCCATTGCTGTAGCTTTTCATAACACTCGCCTATGTTACAGTACACCTCTGCCGATGGAGAACCATGTTCCAGCATAGCATTAAACGCATCAATCGCTTTGGTATACTGCCCGACAAACACATAGGCGTTAGCCATGTTGTTGTAGGCCGTAATAAAGTCAGGCTTTATAATGGTGGAGTAGTCGTAAGCAGCAATGGCCTTGTCGTAAGAGCCCATTTTGTTGAGCACGTTGCCCAGGTTGAACCATGCTACATAAGAGTACGGGTCATCGTCTACAAACTTCTGAAAAAACGGAAGGTGCTCGCGTATAGAGCCGGTTACTTCCATACAATATACCACCTCCTGCATGGCCGCCTCGTTCTCCTGGTTAAGCTCGATGCACTTTTTATAGAATTTTATAGCCGACCCGAACTTACCCCAGCTCTGGTAAGCCAGTGCAATATTAAAGTAGATGTCGTCCCGGTCTTCGGCAAAGGCCAATGCCTTTTTAAAGTAGTCTATAGCATCGCGGTACTCGCCACGCTGTGAGTAAATAATGCCACGAGTCAGGTGTATGTCCGGGTTACCAGTTTCTACTTCGGCTACTTCGTTTATCAGCGCAAGGGCATCCTCCAGGTTACCGGCCATGGCCAGCAGCTGCGCCTTGTCAATCTGTAGTTCTGATGAAAAAGGATATTGTGCAATAGCAGCGTCGCAGGCTACTAAGGCCTTTTTATATTCAAAGTTTGCAGTGTAATGATCTATTATTAATTCGAAGTCGTTCAGGTCAAAAAAGGCAGTGCCATTGTTCCCGAGCGTCTGCTCGAAACGTTGTACCAGGTTCAGCTCTTCGCTGTTATCTTCAAAATTATCTTTCATCTCAAATTCCAACCGGCCACGTATCCGCAGCCTTTGTTACAGTACATTTTATGAAGCCAAATAGTTTAGTACCGGGTAAGCCCGAAAACTACTTTACAGCCTGGTATTGCAGCAGCTGGTTGCACGTCCAGGCTATACTTTCGGTTAACGTCCTGAACTCCAACCCAATGGCTTTACAAACCTTCTCATTATTAAAAAAATGATCTTTTGCGGACACCCGCGCTGTATCTTTTGTGATCAGCGGCCTTGCCCCTGTAAGCCAGGAACGCGCCTGCTCGGCACGCCATACGAGCTCAGCAAGCAATGGACTAACTTTCCGGGAAGGGGCCTTTTTACTCATGCATTCCGCTACCTGCGCAAAAAAGTCTTTGTAAGCCAGCTGCCCTGCATTCAATATAAATCTTTCGCCGGATATTTCCGAGAAGGTAAGCCGCAGCATGGCCTCCACTACATCGCGCACATCAACAAAATTAGCTTTGCCGCCTGTATAAAAAGAGTTGTTTTCGTAAACGTATTTAAATAACCGCGTGCTGCTCCGGTTCCAGTCGGCGGGGCCAAGTACAACCGATGGGTTCACTATAACTGCGTTCAGGCCCTCCGCCACACCACGCCACACTTCCAGCTCCCCCAGGTGCTTCGAGCTGGCGTAAGCTGAGTGATACTCAGCAGCATCCCACTTTGCGCTCTCGGCAAGCACTTTGGCTCCGGCAGGGCGCCCGATGGCTGCAATGGAGCTTACGTGGCAAAGCTTTACATTTCCGGCTTCCAGGCAGGCATCCACCACATTGGCAGTACCTTCAATATTCACCTGTTTCAGCAGCGCTTTGTCCTGCGGATCGTACGACACCAACCCTGCACAATGGAACACATGTGTTACCCCCTGCAGGGCCTGCCGCAACAATGTCACGTCCAGAATGTCGCCTTCCACCCACTCTACCTGCTCTGCTGCAGGCATAGCCGGCACCTGCCCCCGATACAGCGCACGCACCTGATGCCCCTGCTCCACAAGTGCCGGAATCAGGAAACTACCAATAAGGCCACTACCGCCTGTTACAAATATCATCTAAGGTATAGTTGCTAGAGGATGGGAACTATAGTTGCGGGTTTAGCAAAGGCAATGACAGCACTTTACTGATGTACTTAGTGCTTAATACACGCTGCAGCGAACCGAGGTGCTTCGTACTGTGCACATCTGAACCTACCAGATCTACCAACCCATTGTCTATCAGCTTTTCGGCTACTGCTTTGGCTGCAGGCGAGTAGTACCCTGTAAGTGAGTTAAGGTTTGGCTGCAACAACACACCCTGCTCGCGCAGGTTTACCAACTCATCAAACTTGCCATAGAAATAAGAATAGCGCTCAGGGTGCGCCAGCACAGGCTTATACCCTCTCGACTGCATCTTGAAGATGGCTTCGCGCAGGTTCAGCGGTTCGTTCAGAAAAGATGTTTCAAACAATAAGCACCGGTCGCCAAAGGTCAGAAGCTCTTCATCGTCCTCCAGTTTCTGCAGAAATACCTCATCCAGGTAGTATTCAGCAGCACAACCCAGTTCTATTTCTATACCTGCTTCGGCTACTGCACCTTTTAAAAGCTGAAGTCGCTCACGTATGCCTTCAGGTGTGTTGCGGTAAAAATCACTCATAATGTGGGGCGTCATGATCAGCTTCCGATAGCCGAGCTGCTGCATTCCCTGCACCAGCTCCAGCGACCGTTCCAGTGTTTCTGCGCCATCGTCAAGACCTGGCAGAATATGCGAGTGCATGTCCACACCTATCGCCCCTAACGACTCCAGCGTTGTGGTTTCCCCACCAAATAAGTTTTTAAAAAATTGCTTCATTTGCTAATGTCCTGCCAATCCACTGTAGCTGTTCGCTGCCGGGTCTTTAGCATCTTCAAAATAACGTAATTTAAACGCGCTTTCAAAATAAGCGGTTCTCCCGGACGCCTAAATTCCGCCTACTCTTTATACCGCAATTTACGTTCCCGGATTGCCGGTTTGCCTTTAAATATATAGATTTGTGAACATGCGGTTCTTAAAACCGTTATATACGCGACTCTTAACCCTACAATTAAACTATAGATGGAATTAAAATACACAGAGAACCAGCGCATGATCGCGGATATGGTTCGGGACTTTGGTGCTAAGCACATCAAACCAAAGATGATGCAGTGGGACGAAAGCCAGGAATTTCCGGTGGAGGTTTTTAAGCAGCTGGGTGAACTGGGCCTGATGGGCGTGTTGGTACCAACCGAATATGGT
>DATBUF010000150.1:0-9504 GCA_036516435.1 Pontibacter sp. | reverse complement strand
TTCTCGAGCAGTGCTGTTTGTAGTACCTTCTCAACCTGCGCATTCATGCGTTTATTTTCCTGGCGGATGATGCTGGTGTAATATTTTATCTTGTCGGGTTGCTCATACACTTTCGGATTAGCAATGGAATCGGTAGCCAGTGAGATCGTAGCAATCGGTGTTTTAAACTCATGCGTCATGTTGTTGATGAAGTCATTCTTCATCTCCGACAGCTTTTTTTGTTTAAAAATAATGTGGATGGTAGTACCGAAAGTTGCAATGATGATGAGTGTAAACAGCCCGGAAAGGACCATCATACCAGACAGGGACGATAGCGCATGAGACCTGTTGTCGGGAAAGTATACAGCCAGGTAATCAGGCTTTTCGATCAGATCATTCGGGAACAGGGAGGCGGCATAATAGTACGTGTCTTCATCCGGGTGTCCTACGCTTTTAGCAGCAATAGTATCGTTTGCAGCGGAAACTACGTGGTACCCGAAAGGTAAGCTGATGCCTTTCTGCGCAAATTCGTCCTGTAACAGCAAGGGGAGTTGGTTCAGGTTCAGTCTTTTTTGCAGTGGTTCATCCTTGGCGACATATTCCACCACCATTTTCTGTACTACTTCGTTCAGCTTTTCTTTTTTGCGTTCTAACTTTTCTGTAGCAGTTTTCCGGGCAGCGGCGGGCTTTGGTTGTGGCTTTGGTTCCTGCTGAGCAGCAAGTGGCTTTTTATTCTCTTTCTCCTTAGTAGCTGTTAACTCTTTTCCGGGGCGCTTTGCAACAGTGTACTTTATGCCGTTCTCGGATAAGAAAAATACCTCGGGGGAAACACCGCCAGCAAGCGTTGTGGCTTTGCCGGTAAACAATCTTTCTTTACCTGATTGCTTAACATATACAGGCTTCCGGCTGCCCTGGTGCAGGATAAAGATGCTGTCGTTGCGTACTTCTACGCCCTCGAGTGTTGCTGGCCTTATATCTGTGTGAAAACGTGTAAACTGCTGTAGACTATCTAATTTACCGGCCAGCATCTGCAGAGTATCCAGTGAAAAGCTGAACACCATGGTATGTGTCTTAAATTGCTTTGCCAGTGAGTCGGCAGAAAGCCTTAAAACAGAGGGGGGAGGGTTGCTGAGGATACGTGCGTTCCCCCTTGCACTGCTACTTGCCTGCACCCGTGCTACAGGCGGTATGGTTATGCTTTGCCGTACATCCGGGGGCAATAGTTTGAGAGCCTGAAGGGGAATACTGTTTCTGTTAAGGTAGAGGGTGTCTCCGCTCTCCAACCTTATGAGACGACGCTCTCCTCCGGGAACTATAGTTTTGGCTGTTCTGGTAGCATATTGCGGACTGGCAGCAGCAGGCTTTTTAGTTTCTGAAGCGGCAGGTTGTGGTGCGGCAGATTTGCTCTGTAACGGATCAGGTTTAGGCCGGGCAGGTGCAAGTTGTGTCACTTCCTGCTTCGTAACTGCGGGTAGGGTAGCGGCAGTATCTGGTTGCGTGGGTTGCTGCAAAGCAGTTATACGGTCTGCAACCACTGACACAGCCTCCTGTGTCTCCAGCTTGTCTATAGCACTGGTCAGGGCCTCATTTACAGAGTGGTCAAACTGGGCCTGCTTTACCCGTATGGCATCATTGATCCAGTACAACTGCAGCCCTACTACCCCAAGCAGCGAGATGCTCATGAGCACAATTACCCCGATGATTGTATGTTTATTCACAAATCAAATTTAGTTTTTTCGCAATACCCGCACCTGACTTTAACATATATTTAACATAGCTGACTGGTCACCCCATACGCCCCGGAATAAAGTAACCAACAGCTTTCCCGACCCCAGTTCAGGAGAGGCTCCACTATTCTGGAATACACCTTTGCTACAGCTACTGTTGCGGTTCAGCGGCTAGGCATAAAACTTTAACTTTTCATTAACATTCTTTAACGAAGTCTTAACTATAGCCGGCGCTGGTATACCGTAAATTTGAGCATAATCTAACACTAAAACTATGAACACACCAGTCCTTAAAATCCTGATCAAATTATGTGTTATGCTGCTGTTGGGGCTGCTGCCAGCTTATACCTTGCTGGCACAGCAAAACCAGAAAAAAGAAAGCTCCACCATACGTGTAAAAATGTTTAAGTCTGTGGATGGGAAATTGCTCTACAGCAAGGATACCGTTATACAGGGCATCGATCCCGCAAGGCACCTGGAGGTGCTGCAGAACCTGAAAGCAGATACCGCAGCCTGGAAGAAACTGAGTGAGCTGCATGTAGAAGCTGACTCGCTGTATAAAGTTACCCTGAAGGATCTGCCAATGGCAATCAGCATTTTCGGTGCACAGGATACTGCCGCTGGCCGGAAACAACTGAAGGCTTACCGTCTGCAGCGAGCTACGGGTAATAAGGACAATGCAATACTATTCGAGCGGGTGCAAAATGTTTCGGGAGATAGCGTGCTGGTAAAAGAACTGAAGAACATCCGGTTCAAAACGCTGCACGGCGATAGCCTGCGCCAGGTAGAGGTGAAGGTACTCCGGCCGAAAGAAGGAGCAGCACGTGCTTTCACTATAGTTCGTGTTGGCACGGACTCTGCCCGTACCTTGGTTGATTTAACTACACCCGAAGGTGTATTCTTCAAAAACGGAACTGCTATAGTTGGCGGGAACGACATCACAGCCCGCTACACTACCTCTGACAAGTTAAAGATTGAAACCGACGAATCAGGCAAGACTACTATTTACGAGGTAGACAAGAAAGGCAACAAGAAAGAAATTGATGCCTACTACTTCGGGAAAACAGGTGAGAAACCTACAGTGGTCCTGCTGAACAGAACCAGGGTGGAGAATATCACAAAAGAGGATAAGAGAACGCTGAAAGGGGCAGGTGCAAAAGTAGAAAAATCTGAAAAGAAGGAGCTGAAGATCGAAGACCTGAGCTACTATCCTAACCCGAGCAATGGCCGTTTTAACGTAAGCTTTACGTTACCGGAAGAAGGTCCTGCTACAGTTAGGGTGCTGAACAGTGCCGGCAAGGAAGTGTACAGCGAGGATGTAAGCCGTGCATCCCGCCAGTTTGAAAAGCGACTGGATCTGACGGGATTTGGCAAAGGCATTTTTTACCTGCAGGTAGAGCAAAACGGACGCACCCTTACCAAGCGGTTGCTGGTGCAGTAAGGAGTATAACTATAGCTTAGTTTGTGAGCAAGAAGGTCGGCTGTATAGCTGGCCTTCTTGCTTTAATGATGGTGGTCGTGATTGTCGGGGTTGCTGTTTAGGTTAGCAATGGTACCCAGTGTAAAGAATACAACCCAGCAAACATATAGCGCCCAGAAGTTGTTGATGTTTTTACCAATGAGAGCAAGTATAAGGTGCGCAAGCAGCGTCATGACCAGACCGGTTGCAGCTACAAACTGGTAGGAGTTCATTTCGCGCGGGTCGTATATCTTCGATAGTTTCATCCGGAACAGTTAATTTCTTTCCTTCAACGCGACAACCAGGTGTTAGGTGCCCGCAAAAGCAAATTCTGCAAAGATAGTAAAACGTTAATGCTTCTGGAGCAGCAGTTCTCTGGCAGCAACTATAGTTTTACTTTAGAGAGTTGCTAGTTGTATAGTTATGTTAAGTATAAATCTGCTTGCACGAACAAGCCTATCCGCAGCGCGTATACAGTGTTACAACAAATTGTATTTACTTATGGCTATAAATGAAGAAAATAAAGAGCACACAACAGGTAGCGAAAAGAACGTGAACAGCGACTTTAACAAGCGGATGACCATGAACAACCATCCGGATCCTTCGGCAAAGCGTAACGTAGGACCGGGAGGGCAGTTGGAGCGAAGCGGGCAAAAAGATAAGCTTGAGAACCTGCATATAGGTGGTAACGAAGCTACCGGCTATGGTGCGAACGACCCCAGGAGTGTAGATTATATGGCACAAGGACCCGGCTACGAGTTTGAAGGCAGCGATACTGCCATGGATGATAATGTAAACGGCGTAAGGAGCAGAGAGCAGCCACTTGGCGAGCAAACTACCAAACCTGATGATGCCGACCATAGCAGACGCTAAAAATATACCTGCACCAGAGCGGGAGCCTGTTATACCGGCTCCCGCTCTGGCTTTTGCACCAACTATAGCCGAAAATCGTTAAGTTTGCTACTGTACTACCCACGTCTCAACTATAGATCTAAGCATGCCCGACGCAACGCAAGCCACCACTCCCTACTCGCTGCATATCCGGAATATGGTATGCCCGCGCTGCATAAAGGTTGTTACCGAAGAATTGCAGAAATTACAGCTACCTGTGCAGGAAGTAAAATTAGGTGAAGCTGTGCTAGCTGAAGAGCCTTCATCCACGCAGCTCGACCAGGTAAAAGCCAGCCTTTCTGAGAATGGCTTCGAACTGATAGCCGATACGAAGACTGAGTTAGCCGAGAAAGTGAAGATAGCTATTATAGACTTGTTGCGATCAGGCAGGGTAGAGGAGTTGCAGGTTAACTTATCTGATTACCTTGCTGACGCACTGGGAAGAGACTATAACACGTTGAGCGCGCTGTTTTCAGCTTCGGAAGGCATTACGATTGCCCGCTTTATGGTGCTGCAAAAGGTGGAGATGGCAAAAGAGCTGCTGGACTATAATGAATTAAGCCTGAGTCAGATAGCAGACAAGCTGGGGTATAGCAGCGTGGCGCATCTTTCCGGGCAGTTTAAACAGGTAACCGGGCTTACACCTTCCGCCTATAAAAAGAGCCATAACGTTACCCGCAAACCACTCGATCAGCTAAGCTGACCCCGGGCATACTAACTATAGGTTGCCTGATGGGTGCACTGGTAGAAAGCCTGTGTGAAATGCGGAGTGTTGCAGGGCAGCTACTATCTCTAACAAAAGAGCCATAGTATAAACAACTATGGCTCTTTTGTTAGAAATCTCGAAAATGATGCTACTGGCTTATAAATTCCTCTTTTATAAAGCTCAGGATCTCAGGCGAGAGCGGCTTCGAGAAAAAATCTTTTACCTCTTTCATGCTCTTGGCGCAGATAATATCTTTCCGGTCTACGGCAGAGGAAAGCATAAACAGGCTACAATTAGCCGTAACTGCCTCTGGTAATTCCCGGTACTCGTCTATAAAGCTCCAGCCGTCCATGCCGGGCATGTTTATGTCCAGGAAAATCAGATCCGGGAAATCGTACGGTCGCTCTGCAGCCAGCTTTTTCAGGTGTTGCAGTGCCTCCTCTGCCAACTCGTAACTGATTACCTCATCAGCAAACTGCTCACTTTTGATGATGCTCTCGCAAACAAAATTGTTTACCTGGTCATCATCAATCAACATTACTTTCTTTAAAATGCTCATGAATTATACTACTCCTAACAAAGTAAACACTAAAGGTGGTGCCTACCCCTACACTGCTTTCAACATCAACTTTTCCGCCGAGCAGCTCTGCCTGCGTTTTGACAAGATGCAGACCCAGCCCCTTGCCTGCTATCTGCGGGTGAAACCGCTTGTAAAGACCAAAAAGCTTATCGCGCTCCTTTACTACATCAATTCCCAGGCCATTATCACTTACTTGTAAGCAAATATAATCATCAACAACAAAAGTCCTTAAGTTTACATTCAAAATTCTGCTCGTATCGCGGTATTTTACTGCATTTGATACCAGGTTGTGCAGAATACTCTGTAAATAGCTCCGGATGGTGACTACCGCAGGAGCTTCACTGAAATCGCTGGTAATCTCAGCGCCTGTCACTTGTATCTCATCCGCAAGGCTGTCAGTTACGTGCTGCAGCACCTCATCAAAACTTACCTGTTCCAGTAGCCCGTTCAGTTTATCGCTGCGTATGGCCAGGAGCTGGTTCAGGTCGCGGATGGTGCTATCCAGTAATTTGGCCGATTTAAACATGTTCTCTATCACCCGCTGGTTGATAGGCGCCTCCGGGTTCTTTCTGTCGTAAATGGAGGTAAGGCCAAGGATATTGGCGATAGGAGCCCGCAAATTATGGGACACGATGTAGGCAAACTGCTGTAGATTCCGGTTTTGGGTAATGAGTTGCTCGTTCAGTTCTTCCCGCTTTGCCTCTGCCAGCTTGTGCTGTGTAATATCTGATGCCGACCCATCAAGCCGGAACATATTGCCCTCTTCATCTAAGGTAGGTGATAGCCGGAGCATCAACCATCGTGTTTTTCCATCACGGCGTACTATTCTTATCTCATACTGAAATCGTTCTCCACTGCGCAGGCGGTCCATTACCTGCACTGCCTTTGGCAAATCCTCCGGGAAGATATTCTTGGTCCAGAGATCGGTATTGCCGGTAAGCTCCTGTACGGTGTAGCCCAGTATTTCGTAGCACTGCGAGCTTATGTAGGTTATTCTGAACGCTGCATCTGTAGAGAAAATAATTTCCGGTATGTTCTCCAGTGTAGACTGCAGCAGGTTTTTTGTTTCGGTTATCTCGCGCTCGGCCCTTTTGCGCTCGGTAATATCCTGTATGGTGCCCGACATACGAACCGGCCGCCTGTACTCATCAAAATAAGCTTCTGCTATATGAATTACGTTACGTTCTTCGCCTTTGGGCGTCAGTATCCGGTGTTCTATTTGTACGGGCTTCCCGGTTTCGGTAGCATGGTCATAGCTTTCGGCTATCAGGGTAGCGTCATCAGGGTGTACCATGTTGTTTATGGAAGCGGCTTGTGGTGTAAAAGTGGCAGGGGAGAGCCCGTAAATCCGGTACAGGTTTTCAGACCAGGTTACTCTACCTGTCACCAGGTTATGCTCCCAGTAGCCCATATGGCTAAGCTCCTGCGCACGGTTCAGCTGGGTCTCATTCTGCTGCAGAGTTTCAATAATGGCTTTCTGCTCGGTAATATCTTCTATACTGAGCGCTACTGCCAATACCTGTTGCTCGGGGCCAAGCACAGGCCGGAACGCAATCTCGTGCCAGATACCTGAGCTGTTAGTTTCAAATACAGTGGTTTCACCATTCAATGCTTTTTTGTGGCAGGTGAGGGTGTTTTCAAGTTGGCTGGGTGCTATAAAGGACACGATGCTTTCACCTGCCCGCAATGCCTTTAACTGTGTAGATTTTACTTCTTCTGCAGCGCGGGCGTTGTAGGCTACCACATCAAGGTTTGCATCGAGCAGGTAAATAGCTTGCGGCGAACTGTTAAGCAAATAGCGGAGGTTTGCTTCACTGGCAAGTAACTTTTCCTGGGCCTCTTTCTCAGCAGAAATATCAATCAGGGTGCCATTCCAGGTAATCGTGCCGTTTTCTTTTCGGGTGGGCAGGCTGCTTCCTTTGAGCCAGATGTATTTATGATGCAACTCCTGCCACCCCCTGAATTCGTACTCCCAGGGCTGCATGCTTTGATAGGAACGTAAGATAGAATCCCACACAGCCTGAGAGTCTTTGGGGTGAACGATGGAAAAGAATACATTCGGATCGCCGATAATAGCTTCAGGCTTTACCTGGAAGAGCTTTGTAACACCTTCGCTCACAAAGGAAAAAGCAAAGCTTCCGTCTTTCTCCATCTGGAACTGGTAAACAGCCCCTGGAATGCTGGAACTGATCTCGTAAAGTTGTTTCTCACGGCGCTCCAGTTCCTGGGTGGCGCGCACCCGTTCATCAATATTTATGGAAACTACCACACGGGGCCACATTGCTCCCTGCACCGGTAACCTGTGCGACTTCACATCCACGTAAAATTGTGAGCCGTCCTTGCGTTTATGCTGCCAGTCCGGGTAGGTTTGAATTACTTCCAGCTCAAAGTCCAGGACCTGCTCTAACTTGGCTTTCTGCTTCTCTGGCTGCAGGTCAGCTACATTCAGGGTCAGAAATTCCTCGCGCGTATAGCCATACTCCTTTATGGCAGCATCATTCACTTCCAGTATGTCAAGGGTATGTTCATCAAACACCCACATAGGAATGGCAATGTTCTGGAAAAGGGATTTGTAGATGAGCTGACTCTCGTTGTAGGCTGACTTAAGCTGCCACTTTTCGCGGATCTCTGACTCGAGCATTACGTTCTGCTGCCGCATCTGCCGTACTACGTGCCGGATCAGGTAAGCCGCCACGCCAGCCACGAAAAAGGAGGCCAGTAGCAGTAGGTTATACTTCCGGATGCCATTGTCTATTTCCCGTAATGCCCCCGAACTAAGTTCCTGCGTTGTAACACTGATGCTATCACTAAGTTGGTTCAGGTAGGAAAGTTGCTGGTGATGCAGGGGTAGTAGTTGCTGCGCCTCGGGCGTGCTGGTAAGGTCTTCTTCATGCTGTGTGCTGTAAAGGAGTAACCGCCTTAAAATAGCAGCGTAATCCTCCCGCATCGCAGTGTAGTTCTGGAGTACCTTCTGCCTGTCAGACTGCTTGATCAACTTTTTCAGCTCCTGGAGCTGTGAATTTATCTCCCGATTGGCTTCCGCGATCTGCTCCTCCATTTCGGTCATATCAGCACGGTTCACTGATTGGAGGTGCTTAGAAGTGATGTTGTAGATGAAATCCTCCCGGTTGTGCAGGCTATTGATAAGCTCCAGCTTCCGAAGGGAGTCGCAAACCATTTTGTTATAGTTCTCCTGGAGTTCTCTGGCTGCAATAAAGGAATAGGCGCTAATAGCCACGAGCGCAAGCGCCAGCACTACAAATGCAGCAGCCATATAGCGCATGGCCGTAGAGTTTGGCTTATACCTGATCTTATGAATGCGCCTGTTTCCCATGTTGCCTGTTTGTGTGGCCTGTTTCGGTGTAAAGTGAGCCTGTATTTAAAGTGCCTGATTCCTGCTGAGATCGGAGAAATTACCAGAGGTGCACTGCAACCGGAGCCGATAAAAGCTGTTGCGACAGATTGCTGCAGTAGGCGCCGCTGCTGTTTGTGCAGGTTGCTCAGTATCTGCCCGGTAACCTGTCGCAGAAACAATAAAAATAACTTTTATTCTGGTAAGGTGTTTTCTTCTGAGCTAAAAAATTAAATAAAAATGTGTTGGGGTTGCCATAAATCTGTAAATCAAACCTAAAAATGTGTAAGAAGTACGCAGACAGATGGCCGTACCTTTGTAAGGAATAGAAAACGAAAGGATTATGGCAACAATAACTCAAACCAACTATAAGAAGGCCACTTACCCGGTGGAGGGTATGAGCTGTGCCTCCTGCGCCTCAAGTATAGAAAGCATGCTCCGCGCCCATGAAGGGGTGGCGGAGGCCAACGTGAACTTTGCAGGCAAAAGCGTGCAGGTTGTTTACGAACCAACTATAGTTAACCCGGCACAACTGCGCGAAACAGTGCAGGAGATCGGGTTTGACCTGCTGCTGGAAACCCAGACACAGGAGCAACTGGAGGAGCGGGAAGCAAAAGCACTGAAAACGCTAAAAACAAAAACTATAGTTGCCGCTGTGCTGGCCTTTCCGGTTTTTGTGCTGGGGATGTTCTTCCATGAGGCATTTACCTGGGGCAACTGGGCTATGCTGGTACTCACTACTCCAATTTTGTTGTGGGCGGGGCAGCGCTTTTTTACAGGCGCCTGGGCGCAGGCCAAATACGGACGAGC